>JAZKXS010000201.1:0-1080 GCA_045611745.1 Faecousia sp. | reverse complement strand
ACGATGGGCTTGCCGTTTGCACGGTTGTAAACCTTGATACCTGCTTCGATAGCGCGCATGTTGGCGGTGTCCAGTGCCAGAGGAACATTGTCGAAGTTCTCCTGCAGCAGCTTGACAGCCCACATCATCAGTTCGGGACCGTCCTTCTCAGCGGGGCCGATGTTGACGTCCAGATAGGTAGCGCCGGCCTTGATCTGAGCAGCAGCACGCTCCAGGATGGGAGCGGGATCGCGCTCGGCCATAGCCTTCTTGATAGCGGGAGCGATACAGTGGATGCGCTCGCCGATGGTGACGAACTGCTTGGACTCGGGGTTGTAGCCCTTGTACTTAACGCCCATGTCAACCACTTCGATAGCGGGAACCTTGGTAGCCAGCAGCTCGTCGAAGGACAGCTCCTTGACCTCTTCCTGGACAGTGCCGGCCTTGGAAGCACGCTCAGCCTCAGCAGCCTTGACACCAGCCTCGTATTCCTTATCCTTCATGTACTTGGGCAGCTGGACAGCTTCCTGAGGACCGACAACAACGTTCCACTCAGGCAGCTTCTCCTGGATCTCACCCTTCATAACGGCAACCTTGCCGGGGATGATCAGGGTACGGTTCTTGATCTTGTTCTCCAGATCCAGCTCCTCGAAGGTCTTCTTGATGGTGGAGGAGGAGAACTTACCGGCAGCCCAGGCAGTCAGAACGGACATACCGGAAGCGTCGGAGATGACCAGGTTCACGGGAGCAGCGGAACGCTCCATCTCGCCGGAGACCAGGAAGTAGGTCAGAGCGAAGTCAACGGTCAGAGCAACGGGTGCGTTCTCGTCAGCGCCGTTCAGGGGGTACAGCTTAGCCTCCACCTTCATGGGCTTCTGAGGATCGGTGTAGATGTTCTGACGCAGACCGTACAGAGGCAGAGCCTGTGCGTAGGTCATGCCGTCCATCACGATGATGGAAGCGTACTTCTCGGTAAACAGAGAAGCGTATGCAGTCTCCAGTCGAGCGTCGCCCTTAGCGATCTTAGCAACGTTGACGATGGAGGGATAACCGAAGGTACGGTCTTCCTGCTTCAGAGCGGTACGGCGGACCAGAACAGCG
>JAZKXS010000200.1:0-9138 GCA_045611745.1 Faecousia sp. | reverse complement strand
GAATCTCAATGTCGTAGGTGCGGGCCATGGAAGCGGAGCAGTCGCCGGCGGCCAGCTTGACGGTTCGGAAATGCAGACCCAGACCGGCAACCAGAGCCTCTGCCTTCTTCACCAGCTCCTCGAAAGCCTCGTCGGAGCCTTCGGCGGTGGTGAACTGGAACATCTCCACCTTATTAAACTGGTGACCACGAACCATGCCTCGCTCGTCAGCACGGTGAGAGCCGGCTTCCCGACGGAAACAAGGGGTATAGGCGAAGAATTTCTTCGGAAGATCGGCTTCTGTCAGGATTTCATCCCGGTAAACGGAAGCAAGGGCGGCTTCTGCAGTAGGGAGCATATAGAAGGTGCCGCCTTCGGTGGGATGGTTGGCGATCTTGAATACTTCGTCGGCGAATTTCGGGAACTGGCCGGCTGTCAGACCGCACTGATACTCCAGCATATGGGGCGGCAGGATAAAATCGTAGCCGTCAGCAGTGTGGGTATCAATAAAGTAATTCAGCAGCGCCCATTCAAGTCTTGCGCCCATACCGGTGTACATCCAGTTGCCGGAGCCGGCCAGCTTTACACCGCGCTCATAGTCGATAAGCCCCAAATTGGTGCAAAGATCCACGTGATGCTTGGGCTCAAAGTCAAAGCTGTGCTTTTCACCAATATAGCGCAAAGGCTCGTTGTTTTCCTTTCCTCCCGGGAGAAGATCGCCATCCGGCAGGTTGGGCAGGCTCAGCATAGCCATATAAAACTGCTCTTCCAGCTCCTTAAGCTGGGCCTTGTCATCTGCGATTGCTTCGTCAATGGCAACGGAGGCGGCCATATTGGCGTTGATCTGAGCTTCGATAGCAGATACGTCCTCACCCTTCTTTTCGGCGCCCTTTTTCATACCAAACAGCTTGCCGTTTTCCTTGGAAAGCATATTTTTCTCGGCAGTTTTGGTTTCTGTTGCGGTTTTCAGACCACGAACCTGCACGTCCAGCTCCAAAATCCGGTCAATAATTGCGTCGCAATCCACTTCTTTTGCCCGCAGACCGGCCTTAACCGCCTCGGGATTTTCTTTAATACGTTTAATATCCAGCATTTTTAAAATCTCCTTATTTCTTAAGCTGCATCAGGGCGTCCAGCAGAAGCTGCAGATCCTCCGGGCCGTAAAACTCCAGCTCAAAACGACCTTTGCGCTTGCCATTTACAATTTTAACACCACGACCCAGGATCTTAGACAGATCCTTTTCACATTCAGAGATATAATCTACCTGCAAAGGCACATATTCTTTTTGTGTGTGCGCTCGGGTGAGATTTTTACACAAAAGCTCTGCCTGACGGACGGAAAGTCCCAATGCAGCGATCTTTTGCGCCACATCTGCCTGCTTTTTGGGGTCTTTTACTGTGAGGATCGCCCTTGCATGACCGGCAGACAGCTCGCCTTTGCGAACTTTATCAAGAACCGGAGGCGTTAGGGCCAAGAGACGCAGGGCATTTGCCACTGCGGGACGGGATTTTCCGACTCTTTCTGCGGTTTCCTCCTGAGTAAGGTTGAAATCCTCCATTAAAGATTGGTAACCCAAGGCTTCTTCCACGGGGTTTAAGTCCTGGCGCTGGAGGTTTTCGATAAGGGCCAGCTCCATGGCTTTTTTGTCATCTGCCTCGATTACAACGGCCGGAACTTCGGAAAGTCCTGCCATTCGGGCTGCACGCCAACGGCGCTCACCTGCGATGATCTGATAATATCCGGTGGGAAGCTCTCTGACGGTCAAGGGTTGTACAATGCCATGGGTGGCGATGGAGTCCGCCAAAGCTTGCAATTCTTCTTCGTCAAAGTCTTTCCGTGGCTGATTTTGATTATTTTCTACTTTTTGAATAGGTAACAGACGGTAAGGCGTATTCTCTGAAGGCGTTTCTACCACGTCCATCATCAGAGCGCCAAGGCCTCTGCCCATACCTTTTGGGGTTGCCATAGTGTTCACCTCTTACAGTTTTTTAATGATTTCTTCGGCCATAGACCGGTAGGCTGCAGCACCGCGGCTGGATTTATCATAGGCATTGACGGGTAAACCGTGACTTGGTGCTTCTGCAAGCCGGATATTCCGGGGAACGACGGAGGCAAATACCTTGCCTGGGAAGTGTCTGCGGACTTCTTGCGCCACCTGGGTGGAGAAATTTGTGCGGCCATCAAACATAGTAAGGGCTACGCCGAAAATCTCCAAATTGGGATTAATGCGCTTTTTTACAAGGCGCAAGGTATTCATCAGGTCTGCAAGACCCTCCAAAGCGTAATATTCGCACTGCACAGGGATCAAAATGCTGTCTGCTGCTGCCAAAGCATTGATACTCAGCAACTCCAAGGATGGCGGACAGTCGATAAATATCACATCATACTGATCCGCAACCTTATTAAGGGCGTTTTTCAGCCGCAGATTTGGTGCCTCCATAGAAATCAGCTCCACCGCAGCACCTGCCAAATCAGCACTTGCAGGCAAAACATCACCAAATTTCGTGGAAACAATGGCTTCCGATACCGGAGCGTCGTTGATGATCACGTCATAAACGGACTTCTTGAGTTTCTTTTTGTCCAGGCCTAAACCGGAGGTGGCATTTGCCTGCGGGTCAAAATCGCACAATAGCACCTTTTTACCGGCTTCTGTTAATGCGGCTGTCAGATTGACGGCAGTTGTCGTTTTGCCTACGCCGCCTTTCTGGTTTACAACTGCAATGGTTCTTCCCATGATCGGTTTTCCTTTCGTATAGATTGTTTCACGTGAAACAGCAAAAACTAAAATGTTTCACGTGAAACATAAAATCGCTCAACGATCTATGTTTACGTCGATAAGAATTTGGGCAAGCCGAATGTGGATACGCAAATAAGCACAGCAGCTGCAATCAACAACAGGGATAGGAGAATAACAACAAAAGATAATCTTTTTACTGACCGTTGCGCAGCGGCTAACTGATCTTCGGCGGATGCGAAACGTGACAAGCGCTGTTTCTTTGGCACAACAGGGGAGGGCTGCACCGGAATGACGACAGGCGTTCCTTTCTTAACCGGATATGCCTCCATTACTTCCTTGCACGCATCGCAAAATACATCTGTACCAACTGTTTCTCGATTGCAGTTTAAGCAGTTCATAAATGCCTCCTCTTTGTCTGTACTGGCAAACCACTTTATATACCTTAATATTATATATTATATTTTCCGATTCGTAAAGTCAAAAAACACAAAAAACAGATAGTATTTTTGTGCAAGGCGTAAAATTTTGGAATATCGACAAAATATCTTGACAATCAAGTGACCATATGATATGATTACAGCACCACAAGACAAGAGAGGGTGACTACAATGCAGTGGATTCTACCGGGAACGGTACTGATAACCCAACGGGAAACAGAGGGTGACGGTGAGAGAATGCTCCGTTCTATGTTTTTGGGCGGAGATATTACCTTGGCGCAAGTGACCTCTGTTACGGGATTAGAGCCGTATACGGTGCAAAATTGGGTAAAACGGGGCTTTTTGACGGCGCCGGTACGGAAAAAGTACTCTCTGAACCAATTATGCAGAATTATAAACATCAATATGCTGCGAGGCGTTTTTTCCCTGGAACGCACCTGCGGCCTGCTAAGCTACATTAACGGCCAGTTAAACAGCGAAGCAGACGATATTATTGGCGACGCAGACCTGTATTTTATGTTTGCCAGCCTTGCTGCCCGTGCCCAGCAGCTGACGAGACCGGAGGCCTGCGATCGAATCCTTGTGGAAATGCTCCGGGATTATACAGAGCCTTACCCCGGCGCAAAGGATCGGGTAACCAATGTTCTAAAGGTTATGTTAACCGCATACTTGGCAGCAAAAATGCGCACCTCGGCAGATGCTATGCTTGCGCAAATGGAAGAAGAAATTAAAAATAGTTCCGAAAACAACGAGAAAACCTAAAAATAACGCATTTAAGGAGTGAAAAGGTATGGAAATTAGATTTAATGGCACGAGTTATTCCGGCTCCGGAAGCTTTGGCGGCAACACACCGAAGCCGGTGGACCCTAAAAAGCTGGGCAAGAAAATTGTGATAGCTGCCCTTGCGCTTTTGGTGGTCCTTGGTATTGCCACCTGCTTTTATACGGTGGACGATAAGCAGCAGGCAGTGGTCACCACCTTTGGCAAGGTAACAGATATCACCAATGCAGGCGTCCACTTCAAGTTGCCCTTCGGCATCCAAAAGGCCCAAATGGTGGATATCCATGTTTACCAGAAAATTGAGCTTGGTTACACCTCTGACAAAAACGGATACACCACCGACACATCGGAAAGCACCATGATCACAGGCGATTATAACATTGTAAACGTGGACTTTTTCGTAGAATATAAGATTTCTGACCCGGTTGCTTATCTGTATGCATCTATCGATCCGGAGCTGATCCTGAAGAACCTGATCCAGAGCCAGGTGCGTAACGTGGTTGGCTCCTCTACCGTTGATGCGGTGCTGACCGATGGTAAGGAAAATATCCAGATGCAGGTTCGGGAGCTGGTAGCGGAAATTCTTGCGGAGTATGATATCGGCCTTTCTTTGGTAGATGTAAGAATTCAGGACTCTGAGCCCCCCACGAAAGCAGTTATTGAAGCCTTTAAGGCGGTGGAAACCGCAAAACAGCAGGCAGAAGCCGTAGTCAATGAGGCAAAAGCCTATCAAAACGCTAAAATCCCCTCCGCCCAAGCGGAAGCGGATAAGCTGATCCAGAATGCGGAGTATTTGAAGCAAAAGAGAATCAACGAAGCCAAAGAAAAGGTAGCGATGTTCCTGGCGCAGTACGAGGAATTTGCCCGGAATCCGGAAATCACACGCAGCCGTATGTATTACGAGGCAATTTCCAAGATCCTGCCCGGTGTTAAGGTCTATATCAATACAGGCTCCGGCAGCTCCGTGGAAATGCTGTTGCCTTTGGATTCCTTGATCGGAGGTAAATAAATTATGAAAAAAAGCCATATTGTTATTGCAGTTGTTGTACTGCTGCTGATCATTGTAGCGGCAAATTCCTTTTATGTCGTGGAAGAAAACCAGTATGCCTGCGTGTTCCGTTTCCAGGAGATCGTGGCAACCAAAAGCACAGCCGGCCTGCACGTGAAAATCCCCTTTATTGACGAAGTAAAAACCTACACCAAGGCTGCTATGCTATACGACATTCCCCCTTCCGAGGTCATTACCCTGGATAAGCAGAATATGACCGTGGACTGCTATATTCTCTGGAGCATTTCCGATCCCCAGCAGTTCTACCGTTCCGTTGGCACAGTAACGGAAGCGGAGGTTCGTCTGGACGCCAGCACGTATAGCGCCCTGAAGCGTGCAATGGGTCAGCTTGCCCAGGCAGATATTATCAACCTGGAGGACGGCGCAGAGCGCAACGAAATTTATGAAGGCATCGCTGCAACCGTCAATAAGGACGCTGCCGGCTACGGTATTCGTGTTCTGGATGTGAAGATCAAGCAGTTTGACTTGCCGGAATCCAACCTGAACGCCGTGTATAACCGTATGATCTCCGAAAGAAACCAGATGGCGGAGAAATTTGCGGCAGACGGCAATTACGAAGCATCGATTATCCGCAACGAAGTGGATAAGCAAGTAAACATCATTGTTTCCGACGCAAAGGCGCAAGCTGCCGAGTTGGAGGCAGAGGGCGAAGCAGAGTATATGCGTCTCTTGGCGGAGGCCTATAATACCAAGGATAAGCGGGAATTTTACGAATTTATCCTTGCGCTGGATGCGCTGAAGAGCAGCTTGACCGGCGAAGATAAGACGGTTATTCTGGATGCAGATTCTGACCTTGCGAAGATCCTGATGGGCGCCTCCGGCAAATAAAGAAAATGGGGCATAGCGGAAATTTCCGCTATGCCCTTTCGTCTATAAGAAACACCCAAATTAAGAAAAAAATAAAATTTTTTTCAAAACTTGTCCCCTAAGAGCAAGTTTTTGTGTCTATATAAGCAGAAGGGTAAAAAAATGGTCGTTGGCTACGCCGTTGACTTATTATTTTCTTTATAATAAAATCATTTTATAGAGAAGGCGGGTGATAAAATGCTGCTGTACACCGCAATCATAGAGGAAAAGCCGGATCAAATGCGGTTCGAGAGAATATATCTGGGCTACTGCAAGCAGATGGTTTTCGTGGCTATGGGCGTACTACATAATATGAGTGATGCGGAGGATGCGGTACAAAATGCCCTGCTTGGCATCGCCAGAAACATTAAAAATGTGCCGGAGGACGACCGGATCGAAAGGGCTTATGTGCTTACCGCCGCCCAAAATGCAGCATTGTCCTTACGGTCGAGAAAACAGCCCACAGAACTTACATTAGATATTTCGGATATACCTATTCCGTCCACGGAGGATTTATTTCAAAGGGTTCTGGACAGCCAAAATTATGATTTGCTTTTGAGAGCGATTCGGCAGATGGAATCTCCCTACCGAGAGGTTTTAATGCTGGTTTATGTACAGGAGCAAAACATAAAAGAGGCGGCGGAAACGCTCTGCCGCAAGGAGGAAACGGTGAAAAAGCAACTGCAGCGAGGAAAAAGGCTGCTGATCGAACTGTGCAAAAAGGAGGGGATGTGCTTTGCGTAACAAAAAGTTAAGTCCGTTCCAGCAGGCGCTGCTGGATGCGCAAATGGAGCAGTGGAAGGATATCCCTTCCGAAAAGGAAATAGAAATCACCCTGTCAGCGGAATTTCAGGAAAAAGGGAAAGAGATGATCTGCCAAGCAAAACGGATGCGTGCTCGGCGTGTCAGCGCTACTGTTCGCCGGATCGCTTCTGTTGCTGCAGTCCTTGCGATTTTGGCGATTAGCGCCCTAGTAATTCCTTTTGTGCGGGAAGGCCTGGTGCAGACCGTTGTTCCGGATCCGGGCGATCCTTATCCCTTTGATTTTGATGCGGAGCTGATGGCTTCCGCCCCTGAGAGAATTGAGAAAGTCTATAAACCCACTTATATCCCGGAGGGTTTCCGGGAGGAGGCAATTATCTCTACTCAGTGGGCTGTCTATATGTGGCAGGCCGATGGGGGAAGGATGATTACCTTTGGTCAATATCCGCTTTCTAATGAATCGGTACGGCCGCAGAAGGATGCGGAGGGTCTGCAAGAAGAGGCGTTTCTTCTGGACGGAAACAAGGTGCTTTCTATCAACAATGAAAGCAGCCAAATGTATTTTTGGACGGACAACGAGTACTTTTATCGGCTGATATGCACCAATTCTGTTCCCAAAAATGAAACACGTAAGATGCTCAGTAACATTAGACGAAATACGAATGCTGCTGTTACAAGCTTGCAAAATGAACCTTAGTAATGCAGTATTTTGAGATTGGAGGTTGCGTTATGAAAAAGTGGTTTGTAATTTTGATGATACCTTTTGCAATTTTATTGCTTTTGCTGCTTTTGTTGCTGGCAGGCGGCGCCGCCCAGAGCCAAATGCCCGACCCCGCCGATCCCACAGCTATCCCCACAGATGCGCCCACCGACGCACCAACAGATGCACCTACCGACGCGCCCACGGATGCACCTACCGAAGAACCAACGGAGCTGCCTACCAATTCCACAGAGACGACAGAAGATCCTCGCTTTGCCCAGTTTGATGCACTGTTTGGGGATTGGAAAAGCTGGTACAGCAGAGCATTGCTTTGTGAGTTTAGTACACCTGCAGAGCTTGATCTTTATGAGCTGTTTTATAATGGTTTCGACGACGAGTCGGATAAACTTACCAATAAGGAATGGGAAGCGCTTAAAGACAATCCGGATTTATTATGGGAGGGAGATGCGCAGCGTCTGCCAGCCAAAAAAATGAATCAAATACTCACGCAGTATTTTGGCATTACCCTAAAGGATGTAAAAAAATCCGGCTTTGAAGGTCTCGTGTATTTGAAAAGCACTGACTGCTACTATATGGTGCATGGAGATATACATGTTTTGGAGGATTTCAAAACGACCGGACTGGAGGACTTGCCTGATGGAACGATCCGGATGTCTTATAAGACGGCCGGTGTGGCTTGCGCTGCAGTACTGAAGCCTGTTAAGGATGGTTATCAGATTTTGTCTAATAAGATGGTTGGTTATCCCGTGATTGCCGGTGACATCCTGCTGAAGGAATACGAGGAGATGCTTGCAGATAAGGAAAGTTGGCGTCGTCAGGCGCTGATTTGCCTGTTTGAAAAGCCATCTCAAATCAACATAAAGGAATTGTTCTATAATGGCTTTGCCGATGAGCCACGCACACCTACCGCTGAGGAACGAAAGGCGTTGGAGAATATGCCCGGCATTGACCTGCGTCTTGATTTGATCCGCTTGCCGGCAGGCAAGATAAATGAAGTGCTCACTACCTATTTTGATACTCCCTTGACTTGGGTGGCGGATGCCAGCTTTGAGGGTCTTGTGTACTTAGAAAGCACGAATTGCTATTATCATACGGCAAGTGATGTGCGTAGAGTTGAGAATCTTCGGATTATTAAAGCGGATATGCAGTTGGATTGGGGAAGCCTCCGCATATACTACACCCTTGGTGGCAAGGAGACTTATGTAGTCAAGATGAGTCGTTTAGGCGATATTATCTATAATAAAAAGGAATCTGAGGATGCCGCTGATCCGGATGCCGGTGCTGCCCTGGAGGAAGAACTGCAAGCCCTGTTTGGCCAGCTGGGCAGCTGGTACAATATGGCGCTGCGCAGCGAATATGATCAGCCGAAGTATGTAAATCTGCGAAATCTGTTCTATAACGGCTTTAAGGATGAACCCCAAACACCTACCGACGCAGAGTGGGAAGAGCTGAAAAAGGTTCCTTACTTTGACATTAATCATGACATGCAGCGCCTGCCTGTGGCGAAAATCAATGCTGTGCTGAAGCAATATTTCGGTATCACCCTGGCAAATATCAAGAACCCTGACTTTGGTGGTTTTATCTACTTAGAAAGCACCGATTGCTACTATGATATGCACACGGACGCAGAGTGCTTAGATAATTTCCGTGTAATCGTGGCGGAGGAGCAGCACGACGGCACCATTCGCATGACCTACACTGCCGATGACGGTGCATACATTTATGTGGCTGTGCTGAAGCCGGTAGATGGGGGTTATCAAATCCTCTCCAACCAAAAGAATGTAAAATAATCACTTTGCCCTCCGG
>JAZKXS010000199.1:0-1214 GCA_045611745.1 Faecousia sp. | reverse complement strand
TTAAGCAGCTTCGCATAGGGTCTTCCCTCCAAAAAGCTGCAAACCGAAGCATAACCGCCTCCGGGGCAAATAATCGCAACCGGGTGTTTTTTCCCGTCGCGGATCAGAAATTTCTTTAGTTCATATTCATTTTTCCGCTTGTGATCTTTGGAACGCTGCAAGCGCTGCATAAATGTCAGTTTCATTTTGACCTCTTATGCATCGTTTAGCGCGTTAAATAAAAAGTCCAAGCCGCAATCGCTGTCCGACATGGTATGACCACCCTCCCAAAGGGAGAACCCGAAATTCTCCGGTTTGCCAAAGGCCTTAAAGTAGTCATAAACCCGATCTACCTCCGGCATTGCGGTTTCATAACGGAACACCTCGTCCTCTTTTCCGATCTGTACAAACAGCTTTCTCGGGGCGCACAACGCCGCAACTTCTGCATCCTGGAACATTTTTGCAGAGCTGTTATAGCACCAGCCGGTCAGGGAATATACGTCCCGGTCATTAAAAACCGCCACGCAATAGCCGGCCTTAATGCGGGTATCGGCCGCCATGGTATTGAGCGTGAAATAGCCACCATAGGAAATGCCCATCATACCGATTTTTTGATCATCGATTTGGGGCAATGCGCTGACATAATCGATTGCTTTCATAATGCCGGACATTTCCAAAGCGGTCAAGCTGCTGCCAAATCGCTTCATTGCCACATCCATCTCCAAGCGGTCGTAGGCAATGGGATGGGCGCGCATGGTTTCCCCTTCTTCTTTGGCCCAAACTGCAATTTGCGGCGCCAAAACAGCTGCGCCCCGGGCAAGCAAGCGCTGGACCATATGGTTATATTTATTTTTGCCTAAGAAATCACTGCAAAGCTCCGGCGTACCATAGCCGCCGTGCTGTGCAACCACAAGAGGCATCGGCTCTACCCCATTGTGGGGTACGATCAGCATAGCATAGAAAGGAATTTCCTCTGTAATCCAAATCGTCAGCCGATAAATTTTGCCGACTTCATCTTCACCCACAAGCTGTTGCACAGGCGCTTTGGACGGATTTTCGGCAAACAGAGAAAGACCGATCATATCTTTATACTTTTGTCTGTATTCTTCTAAGTTCTCTGCCAAATCTTCCGGCGGCATCCACGCCCTGCGTGTTTGCTTGCAGACCTGATTCATTCGCTGAATATATGCGCTGATGCCTTCAATATAATTGCGGCGGTGCGCATCGCCCGACTT
>JAZKXS010000198.1:0-1205 GCA_045611745.1 Faecousia sp. | reverse complement strand
ACGGTGGCGTAAGCAACGCCCTCAGCGGCGATGCGGTCAGCCTTCTTGGCGGCCTTGGCCAGGCCCTTCTCACGCAGCCAATCGACTGCCTTGTCCATATCGCCGTCGGTAGCCTGCAGGGCCTTCTTGCAGTCCATCATGCCGACGTTGGTCATTTCACGGAGCTTCTTAACGTCCTGTGCGGTAAATGCCATTTTACATATCCTCCTAAATAATCTTTTGGGGATGTCCCCACCGGAAGGTGGGGACAAATAGTTTCAAAAATTACTCTGCAGCAGCTTCGGTCTCTGCGTCCTCGCCCTGACGGCCTTCGATGGCAGCGTTAGCCATGGTAGCGGCGATCAGACGGATGGCGCGGATAGCGTCGTCGTTGCCGGGGATGACGTAATCGATCTCATCGGGATCGCAGTTGGTGTCGACGATAGCGACGATGGGGATGTTCAGCTTGCGGGCCTCAGCGATAGCGTTGCGCTCCTTGCGGGGGTCAACGATGAACAGGCAAGCGGGCAGCTTCTTCATTTCCTTGACACCGCCCAGGTACTTCTCCAGCTTCTCGATTTCAGCCTGGTGCTTGATGACTTCCTTCTTGGGCAGCATAGCGAAGGTGCCGTCCTCTTCCATCTTGCGCAGCTGTGCCAGACGGTCGATACGGGTACGCATGGTGCGGAAGTTGGTCAGCATGCCGCCCAGCCAACGGGCGTTGACGTAGTAACCGCCGCAACGGGCAGCTTCTTCCTTGATAGCGTCCTGAGCCTGCTTCTTGGTGCCGACGAACAGGACGTAACCGCCGTTAGCGGAGCACTCACGAACGAAGTTGTAAGCCTCTTCCAGCTTCTTGACGGTCTTAGCCAGGTCGATGATGTAGATGCCGTTGCGCTCGGTGAAGATGTAGGTAGCCATCTTCGGGTTCCAGCGGCGGGTCTGATGGCCGAAGTGTACGCCGGCCTCCAGCAGCTGCTTCATAGATACGACTGCCATTGTTGTTTTCCTCCTAAATAATCTTTTGGGTATGTCCCCACCGTGGGGTGGGGACATTGAATTTCAAAAATTACTCTGCAGCAGCGTCGGTCTCTGCGTCCTCGCCCTGACGGCCTTCGATGGCAGCGTTAGCCATAGCGGAAGCGATCAGACGGATAGCGCGGATAGCGTCGTCGTTGCCGGGGATGACGTAATCGATCTCATCGGGATCGCAGTTGGTGTCGACG
>JAZKXS010000197.1:0-8392 GCA_045611745.1 Faecousia sp. | reverse complement strand
GGTGCATCACAACACTGTTCCGTAGAAATTTCTTTCGAGACAACGATTAAAAAAGAGGCAGTACCTGTGTACTGCCTCTTAAATTTATTTAGTTTGCAGGAGCATTTACACGAATAATACATTCGTATTTTGTGCCCTCGTGCTCAGCGGTCAGCTTAACTACGCCAGCAGCCACGCCGGTAATCGTTCTGCCGTCAATGCTCACGATGCCCTCCGTGCTGACAGACCAATTCAAGGTGATCTTTGTGCCCTCAGCGCTCTTGAGGAACAACTGAACCTTCTCGCCGACTTTGATAGAAGCATCATTGTCGTGTTCTTTACCGTAGGTGTTCCACAAGGTATAGGTCGTCGCTCCGGTATTGCCGTTGTCTTCTTCTACACCGCCGTTACCTTCGGTTGTTGTATCATCTTTAAAGCTGCAGCGTACAATACAAGAAACCTTCTGATCGCCAAATTCCGCATGAACAGTCGTCGTTCCGCGGCCTACAGCAGTGACCTTACCATTAACAATTGTAGCAACCGCTTCATTGTCAGAAGTAAATGTGATCAGGCTCATATCGATCACGCCGTCATAAAGCTGCCAAGTTGCACCCTTATAGAACAAAGAGAAGTCGGATCTGTTAAGAATCAAGGTTTCGGGAGGGAGCGTAGGCGGCTCAGTCTCCTCGGGAATGTCGCAAATTACATTGCATACAGAGCTTACGTCACCGCATACAGCTGTTATTGTTGCGCTGCCGGGGCCAACAGCCACGACCTGACCGGCTTCATCAACAGTAACAACCGTAGTGTCGCTGGAAATAAATGTTACTCGATCGGTGGTATCTTCAGGTTCGCAGGATACCGATAACACAAAAATGTCGCCAATTTGCGTAAAGGAAATAGATTCTGTACTCAAAGTAATGCCGGTGCAGGAAATATCAGTAGGAGCTTCCGTGGGAGGATCGGTTGCCTCTGTTGTACCGTCCGTCGGATCGTATGCCCCTGCACCTCCGCAAGAGGAGAACAGAAGCGTCAAAAACAGAATCAGCAATAATAGCAATGCGCAACCAATTGCGATATACTGTACCAACTGCGCATTCTTTTTGCCGTGTTTTCTGCGTTTCTTGACATTTGCCCTTGCATAACGGCCACTGGTGGGATTGGTTGATTCCCGCTGTGGCATATCATCAACAATAACATCTGTTATAGGTTCCGGTGTACTGTAGCGCACACTGCCGCAAACTGGGCATCGGGAAGATGTCTCCGGATAGGCGGCTCCACAAACTTCACATACGATTTTAGCCATAATTAAACCTCCTTATTTCGGTTTCTATCTTGGATTATATCATTAAAAGTATGAATTTACAACTGTTTTAGCATAAAATATGCAGAAATGAAAAATTGTTAACCAAGCGTCTTGATAATGGCAGATGCATCATCAAGGACAATGTCCGGCAAAATATCAGATTCCGCCAGCATTTGGCGATCAGTTTCGCCACTTAACACAAGTATAGAAAGGATGCCGGCGTTCAAGCCGCACTTTATGTCCGTATACAAACGGTCTCCAACAACGGCTGTCTCTTCCCTGCTGTATCCCGTTTTTTCCATAGCAAGCTGCGGAATGAGTGTTGCAGGCTTTCCGATCACCAGTGGCCGCTTACCAGTCGCATTAAAAAGCATATCGCATACGCTGCCGCAATCCGGAACGCTGCCAAACTCAGTGGGACAGACATAATCTCCGTTCGTAGCAATATAAGGGATATCCCTCGTGCAAAGCAATCTGCTAACAAGTTCCAATTTCTGGAAGGTAAGCTCTGTATCAAAGCCCATTACAATGCAATCCACCTCGTCAGGATTCTCTGTGATGGTGAATCCAGCTTGAGACAATTCTGTTTTTAATGACTGTGTTCCGCAAACATACAGCTTGTCTCCCCTATGGTGCTTAGAAAGATAATAGGTAGTTGCCTGGGACGATGTAACAAAGTCCTCATATTGGGCAATTATGCCCATATTTTCCAGCTTTCTAATATAATCATTTACGCTTTTGGAAGAATTGTTTGTCACAAACATATATCTTCTTCCGGAATTGGATATTTTCTGCAACAAATCCTTTGTAAAGTCATAAAGCCGGTTGCCGAGATATAATGTACCGTCCATATCGAACAAATACAATTTAATATTTTTAAGTCTATCCATAATTTGATCACCTGCAATAATTATAGCAATTGCGTGGCAATTAATCAAGACTTGCAACAGCTTTCAATGGAATTTTTCTTTTTTCCTACATAGAATTCAATTATACAAGTACAAAGGAGGCAACTATCTTGTCAGAACAAACCATACCCTATATTGCAAAGCATTATACGCTCGGGGAAGCATTTTCAAACAAAAACGGTATCCGATGCTATCCTGCGATAGATAATAGAACACAAAACCGCTATATTCTCAAAGTCCATCACTTTCCCGCAAATTCCACAGTGACCGAAGCGTTTATTTTATCCGGTGCATTTGCAAACATTCGGGATGTAAATGCATATTACGCAGACCTTGCCAAGGATCTGTGTCGACAGGTAGCCATTTTAAACGCTTTATCCCAATCCTCCTGTTTCTCCCATTATATTTTCTGTGAAAGCGCAACTTGCGAGGATGGAGGCACTGTAGTGTGGCTTATAGCTCCCTATCAAACGACATTGGCAGTATTATTTGGTAAGTACCAGCTCAATGAAACAGAAATTATAAGACTTGGCATTTCCCTTTGCCATGCACTTTCCATCTCTCGGGAAGCAGGTTTTTTGTATACAGCACTCAGACCGGAAAACATATACATTTCCGAAACTGGGGAATTTACAATAGGAGATGTTGGATTTATCCCCCTGTCATCAATCCCCTACGCTGCTCTGCCGGTAAGATATCATTCGATCTATACGCCACAGGACAATCACGATTGTTTTTCACATATCAGTGAAAATTTGGATGTGTATAGTGTAGGAGTAATTATGCACCAAGCACTGCTATGCGGAAAGCTTCCGGGGAATATAACAGAAATTCCATCAAACACAAGCAAAGAACTATCAAACATCATAATTACTGCATGTTCTCCTTCCCCAAGTTTACGCTATAAAACACCTGAAGAAATGGAAACAGCCCTTAAAGCTTGCCTTAAAGCAGAGGGCAAAGAATAACAAACGACATTTTTCTGAAAAAATACTTATAATGACTTGAAAAATATGTTCTACAGTGTTATACTAAAGAAAAAGATTCATCAGGAGGATTTCCGATGAAAGGCATTTCTGCAACAACACAGTTTTATTTTTGCTACTATTACTTTTTTGCCAAAAAGTAATAGAGTTTTGTGTTGCCCGAACATATTGGTTTTTATTTAGTTTATGGCGCTGCGCAGACTCATTTCTGTGCAGCGTATTTTTATAGGAGATGATTGTATGATCGCAGTACTCAAACACGGTACAACCCCCCAGCAAACACAGCATCTTGTTAAATGGCTTAAAAATATGGGTGTTGATGTCCATATTTCAGAAGGTAAAGAGGTAACGATTCTTGGTCTGATTGGCGATACAACACGCCTTGATATGGAACTGTTGAATAGCCTGGAGATTGTTTCCAGCGTCAAACGGGTTTCTGAACCTTTCAAGCAGGCAAATAGAAAATTCCATCCTGCAGATACCGTTGTAGAAGTTGGTAACGTTCAAATTGGCGGCGGACACTTTGCCATGATTGCAGGACCTTGTTCTGTGGAATCTGAGGAACAAATTATAGAGGTTGCTACAGCGGTCAAAAAATCCGGCGCAAATATTCTTCGTGGCGGCGCATTCAAACCCCGCACCTCCCCTTACGCCTTCCAAGGCTTAAAGGACGAGGGCATCCGCCTTCTTCTCGAGGCAAAAAAAGCCACGGGTCTACCAATCATTACCGAGATTATGAATATACGGAACTTGGACTTGTTTGCCGATGTGGATATTATCCAGGTTGGCGCCCGGAATATGCAAAATTTCGATATGCTGCAAGAACTCGGTAAAACGAAAAAGCCGATCCTGCTCAAGCGTGGACTCGCAAACACACTGCAGGAGCTGCTTATGAGCGCAGAATATATTATGAGCGAAGGCAACGAAAATATCATTCTCTGCGAGCGTGGCATTAGAACCTATGAAAACTACACGCGCAACACCCTGGATCTATCTGCGATTCCTGTGCTGCACGAGTTATCCCATTTGCCCGTGATCGTCGATCCCAGCCACGCAACAGGTCGTGCAGCCCTTGTTCCCTCTATGGCAGCAGCAGCCACAGCAGCTGGCGCCGACGGCATTATGCTGGAGGTGCATAACAATCCCTCTTGCGCTCTGTGTGACGGTGCGCAATCCATTACACCTGCCCAATTTGACGAGATCAGCCGCAAGGTACAGCAAATTCGCGAGGTAATTTTATGACCGTCGGAATCGTAGGCTTGGGTTTGATCGGCGGTTCTCTGGCGAGAGCATACGCAAAAGCAGGACATCGTGTTTTAGCAGCAGATAAGGATACATCCATCCTTGATTTTGCAATGCTTGCTGATGTTGTACACGGTCAGCTCAATTCCGATAATATTGGAGAATGTAACCTTATTTTACTTGCCGTTTTTTCCGGTGCCTCTGCGATGTGGCTGGAAGATAACGCTATGTATATTCGAGAAGATACCCTCGTAATTGATTGCTGCGGTATCAAAGAGGAAATCTGCAAACGGTGTTTCCCACTTGCGCAAAAGTATGGTTTCACATTTGTTGGCGGACACCCAATGGCAGGATCTCATTTCTCCGGTTTCAAGTATAGCCGTTCCAATCTGTTTCAGGGAGCGCCTATGGTTCTTGTTCCCCCAAAATTCGATGATCCCGAACTGTTGACAAGAGTGAAAGAAGCACTTGAACCTTGCAATTTTGGTTCTTTTTCTGTCACCACCGCACAAGAACATGATAGTATGATTGCATTTACCTCCCAAATGCCCCACATTGTCAGCAACGCCTATATTAAATCACCTACTGCACAAAACCATAAAGGTTTTTCTGCCGGAAGCTATAAAGATCTTACCCGGGTCGCGTGGCTCAATCCGCAAATGTGGGCTGAATTATTCCTATCTAACCGTGACAACGTTCTGAACGAACTAAACATCTATATAGAAAGCCTTAGAAAATATCAAACAGCAATCGAAAATAACGATGAAGAAATGCTGATTTCCCTTCTTGACGAAGGCAAAAAACGCAAAGAGGAAGTGGACGGATGAATACCATTGAAGTAAATGCTTCGAAAAGCTACAAAATTTATATTGCATCCGACATTATGCCGCAACTTGGCCAATATATTGCCAAAATCAATGATCACTGTAAGATAGCAGTTATCAGCGATAGTAATGTTTGGCCGATTTACGGGAACACCGTCTGCACCGCCCTTTCTGACGCCGGATTTGAGGAAATTCACTATATTATGCCTGCCGGTGAAGCAAGCAAAAACAGCGAGCAGTATCTTAAGATCCTGAACTTTCTTGCTGAAAACCAAATCACTCGTGGCGATATGCTGATTGCACTGGGCGGTGGTGTCGTTGGTGATATGACCGGTTTTGCGGCAGCAACCTTCCTACGTGGCATCCCTTATATTCAGGTTCCAACCTCACTACTTGCTATGGTAGATTCCTCCGTTGGTGGCAAAACAGCTATCGATTTGCCGGCCGGCAAAAATCTTCTTGGCGCATTTTATCAGCCTTCTATGGTGCTTTGCGATATTTCCGCATTAAATACACTTCCCAAAGAAGTATTGATCGATGGCTGCGCAGAGGTCATTAAATATGGCGTTCTTTACGATGCAGAACTTTTTGAACATTTAATGAAAACAGGCCTTCATTTTGACCGGCAATATGTTATCTCCCGTTGCGTGGAGTTAAAACGGAATGTTGTAGCAGAAGATGAGTTTGATACCGGTGCAAGACAACTGCTCAACCTTGGGCACACCATCGGTCATAGTATTGAAAAATGCAGCAATTTTTCCATCACGCACGGAAATGCAGTTGCAATTGGTATGGCAGTAATTGCGAAAGCAAGTGCGGCATCTGGCTGTTGCCCATCTTCTGTATATACAGATATTTGCAATATCCTCCAACGATTTTCCCTGCCGATAAAGACGGCTTTGACATCGCAGGCATTGTATGACGCTACCTTGTCTGATAAGAAGCGCTTTGGACAAACAATCAATCTTGTCGCGCCACGAAAGATCGGTGAATGTTTCCTTCGGAAAACACAGGTTGCAGAATTAAAATCATTTATTGAAGCAGGTCTTTAATATGGACATTACCATTTACCCCAGCAAACTCTCCGGCGCAATGCAGATCATACCCTCAAAATCGCAGGCGCACAGAATCCTTATCTGCGCTGCATTTGCCGATGAAGAAACGGAGATTATCTGTCCGGAAACGAATGCGGATATCTCCGCAACCGCAGATTGCCTCACAGCATTGGGCGCACAGATTGTGAGAACCGACTCAGGCTATCACGTAATCCCAGTACGAACCATTCCTGATAAGGCTGTATTAAATTGCGGCGAAAGCGGTTCTACACTGCGTTTTATGCTGCCAATTGCTGGCGCATTGGGCGTGGAAACCACATTTTTGATGGCAGGTCGTCTCCCTCAGCGTCCATTGTCTCCCCTGCAGGAAGAAATGGAGCGTATGGGGTGCAAAATCTCACGTCCTACCCACAATACACTTCTTTGCCAAGGTCGCATGATACCGGGCGCATACACTATTGACGGAGGCGTTTCCAGTCAGTTTATTACAGGTCTTTTATTCGCGCTGATTCTTTTGAACAAAACCTGCACGCTGGAAATCACAGGTAATATTGAATCCAGACCTTATATCGATATGACTCTTAGAGCGCTGGCTCTCTTTGGTGGAAAGATAAACGATCGTTTAGTTTCCCCTTCCCTGCCCCTTAAAAGCCCGGGAAAGGTCGTTGTTGAGGGCGACTGGAGCAATGGCGCATTCTTTCTTGCCGCCAATGCCTTGGGAAGCAGTGTACGCATATTAGGACTTCGTGACGATTCACCCCAAGGCGATCGCGCTTGTAGTAGCATACTTACTGACGAAGGCCCTGTCTATGTATCGGCAGCAGATATACCGGATCTCGTTCCAATTTTGTCTGTCGCGGCCGCAGCAAGAAAAGGCGGAATATTCACGAACATTGCACGTTTGCGACTTAAGGAATCCGACCGAGTCGCATCTACGATCGCTATGCTTGCAGCGCTGGGTATTCACGCGGAAGCAGACAGCAACACGCTGAAGATTTGCCCCGGCGTCATTCACGGTGGAACAGTTCACTCTGAAAACGACCATCGCATCGCTATGTCAGCTGCAATCGCTGCAACGGTTGCAGACGGCTCGGTAACTATTTGCGGTGCAGAGTGCGTATCCAAGTCCTATCCCCGGTTTTGGGAGGTCTATAAAGCCTTAGGAGGTAATTATGAGCAGCACATACGGTGAAAACTTAAAACTGTCTATCTTTGGACAATCTCACGGTGCGGCAATCGGTATGACGCTCGATGGCATTCCTGCCGGTCTCCCGGTAAACGAGAATGCGCTGCAAGCCTTTTTGTCCCGTCGTGCGCCCGGTGGCGCCGCATTTTCTACTGCAAGAAAGGAAGCAGATTTGCCGGAGTTTCTTTCCGGAATTGTAGATAGCTATACCTGCGGCGCGCCAATTGCAGCAATCATTCGCAACGCCAATACACGCTCGGAAGATTACAGCAATCTAAAGGATTGTCCACGACCAGGTCACTCTGACTACACCGCCCAAATGAAGTACGGCGGTTTTCAAGACGTTGCCGGCGGCGGTCATTTTTCCGGTCGGTTGACAGCGCCCCTTTGTATCGCTGGCGGTTTATGCAAACAATGGTTGGAAGCTATGGGTATTCACATTCAGGCGCATATTTCCGTTTTGGCCGGAATTGCGGACGATCCTATTTCTTCCGATTGGACAAGCCAAACACCAATTGCTCTTTGCGATAATTTCCCCGTTATAAACGAAGATGCAGGTGAAAAGATGCAATCTGCAATTGCAGAAGCCAAAGCAGACGGCGATAGTGTTGGCGGCATTGTCGAATGTATCGTTACCGGACTTCCTGCCGGCTGGGGCGACCCGATGTTCGGTGGATTAGAAAGCCGTATCGCATCCATAGTTTACGGAATTCCGGCTGTAAAGGGACTTGATTTTGGTTCAGGTTTTTCCGGAAGTTATATGCGTGGCAGTGAAAATAACGATGCTTTTACAATCCAAAACGGAAAAGTCGTAACAAAAACCAACAACGCCGGCGGTATTCTTGGCGGCATTTCCAATGGAATGCCACTGGTGTTCTCAGTTGCCATGAAACCTACACCTTCCAT
>JAZKXS010000196.1:0-3204 GCA_045611745.1 Faecousia sp. | reverse complement strand
CAAGGAATTTTATTCTGCTTATCTGTATTTGGATATTGCCAACTACTATGACGGTCTGGATTTGGATGGCTATGCCAATTACTATATGATCCAGGCGCAGGAAGAGCGAGACCATGCCCTGCTGTTTATGAAATATATGCAGATCAACAACCTGAAGGTGAAGTTGGAGGCGATCGGAAAGCCGGATAAGGTATTTTCTTCTGTTCTTGATCCTTTGGAGGCTGCCGCAGAGCACGAACGCTATGTAACCGCCCTTATTAATAACATTTACCACGAAGCCCATCAAGCCCGGGACTACCGGACGATGAAATTCCTGGACTGGTTTGTAGATGAGCAGATGGAGGAAGAGGAAAACGCGGATTCTATGATCAGCCGCTATAACCTATTCGGTCAAGATCCCAAGGGTTTGTATCTTTTGGATCAGGAATATGCCGCCCGGGTATATACTGCACCGTCTTTGGTGCTGTAAGCAGGAGGCAATAATGGAATTAAAAGAGGGACTTATCCCCGTCGTAAAAGCGGAAAAAGACTGTCAGGTTTATTGCCCCATCTGCCACAAGGTTTTAGAGGTCAAAGAAGGCCAGATAATCCCCCGATGCTGCGGAAAACCAATGGAGGTTTGGAAATAAAACCTTCCTATTTGGGGAGTACTGATAAAAGCCGCCCGTTGGGCGGCTTTTTCACTTGTTGGTAAAAAGCTCCATAAGGTTTACGCTGGAGGTGTAAATAAAAATATTTCTGTCGGGGAAATGTTTAATGAGTGTAAAATCTACATTTGCTTTTCTCGCAGCATCCACAGCGTATTGCGCTTCTGATCCTGCAAAGAAAACATATGCACAATTTTCCGGGGTAACATCAAATACTTGTGGGTTACACAGGTATTTTACACAAACAAAGGGTTTTGTCTGCCCATCCCAAAAGCCGGCCTTGATTTTACCGCCGGATGCGATGGCAATATTCTCTGCCCGATTCCAGCCGGAAAAGACGGTGGTGATTCCGTTTTCCTCCAAATAGGAAACCACCTCCCCGTAAGTATTGCCTTGTTCTGCCTGCTGAAGAACGGGTTCGATCTTTTGGTTCGTGCCATTCATAAAAGTAATGACCAGCAAAGCAACAATTAGACACTGCATCCATTTGCTGCCGGAAGTGTACAGACAGACGACCATAAAGGCGATCAAGGGGTACAGCAGGAAATAATAAATACTGCGAACATTCATCGTGGTAAAAATATCCAAAGCCAAAATTCCGGCAATACTCAGTCCCAAAAGGCAAATGCCAAGAGCGCCAAAATGGTTTTTGGTAATACAAAACCTGTATGCAAAGAACACAATACCAAAAATACCGATAACAGCCAATAGCGTGGCAGTAAGCTGATCGGTATCGGCAAGCAGGGAAAAGGCGTTTATAACGGCAAGATGGGCGTTTTTAAATGCTTTGCCAAGGGGAATCGTGTTTATATTTCCAAAGATCTCCACCTGAGGAATATCCATGGCCCGAATAAGTATAAGACCGAATACATTGAAAAGAGTGACCAGCCCGGCAATAACGGTACGCCGATTCCATAGCTTTTCTTTTTTGTAGCAGCGTTTGATCGCGCACAAAAGCTCTGCGCCTGCCAGAGGAAAAAGCATAATAGCGGTTTGGCGTAAACTTTGCATTCCTGTACAAAAAGCCATGGCGCAGCTTAGAATCATTGCCCAAACAGATGCGTTTTTACCTCGGATATAGCACCCAAATACCAAAAAAGCGGTGATGGCATAGCAGGCATAGAAGGAACACATAGTAAAAAGTAACTGCCAGCCTTTTGTTTCATAGACCGGTCCGCCATAGGCAAGCAGTAAGGACATAAAGACAGCAGCACCCAACAAGCGGTGCTTCACAGAAGGAAACACGGCTTTTAGCATCCAGTTAAAGCTGAAAAGCACACAAATACCCATAAGGGTAGAAGCAATTCCCATAGCGATGACTGGGTTACCGAAAATACCGTAAAACAGTGCAGCCAGCACCGGCGTAGCAACTACATAAAACTGGTTGCCGAAAATCCAGCCCTCCGGGAAGATGCTTTTATGTTCCCAGACCTCTGTTGCATAGCACATATCAGAATACATATCCGTGGAATAAAAATAGGGGTTTCCTGAAAAATTGATGATCATCACGGAAACAAAATATATGCACAGTATGAGTCCGCAAAATAGAGAAAGGGAATGTTTTTTTATAAAATCAAGCAGCATTTTATATCTCCTAACGGTTTGTTTCAATATAACACGCCGGATAAAAAGTGTCAATAAGTGTTGCAAACAGGAAAAAATAGCAAATTTCTTCCCTCTTGCTATTTTGATTTTGGTTTGTTATAATGAAAAAAACGAAGGAAAAGGCAGGTAAAATGCTATGGCTATAATTTCTTGTCCTGAATGCGGAAAACCAGTTTCTGATAAGGCGATAAGCTGCCCCGGCTGCGGTTATCCAATTGTAAAGAAATTGGAGTATGTTTTGGTAAAGCTGGAGCTGGCAGACACCACCCAAAGTGTTTCTATCCTCGATGAGAATGGAAATGAAATTTGGACAGGTAAGTCCGGTGAAACGGCTCAGATTGGTTTGGAAGGGCCAACCGAGGTGACGATCAAATACAAATTGGGAATTTTTGACGCGCCCAAGGCCTGCCGGGGTATAATTGATGCGAATTTGAGCAGAAAGTGGCTGGTAAAGGCGGATAATGGACGTTTTTCTGCCGATATTTCCTTGCAGCCTGTGGACAGCTATGGCTTCCATTACGTTACAAGTTACGAGTACCAGACCGTTAAAATGGATAAGTACGACGAGAAGAAAGTGACCAAGAAAATCGAAAACTTAAGCAAGGAAGGCTGGGAATATGTCAGCATTTTGGATAATAGCGGCCTTAACTGGACGATGATTTTCAAAAGACCCTTGACGGAAGCTATCCCTATTGTGATAGATCACATTAAGCCCTGAAAAATTACATAAAAAACCGGAGTGCAAGTATTTCCACTCCTTTTACTTTTAATCAATTATATCGTATATGTACCCGTTAATGTCAGAGCAGATTTTATAAATGCCGTGAGAATCTTGCTTGTCGCTGGCGCCGGTGGTCAATACCACAATGCCATCCCCGGTTTCGGGATCGTAGGAAGCACAGTTGTACACACCGTAGGCGCTGCCTGTGTGAAAATAAACCTTATCCCGGTT
>JAZKXS010000195.1:0-2137 GCA_045611745.1 Faecousia sp. | reverse complement strand
GGTCAACTACAAATAACCGCCCGAAGCTGAAAATGGGCGCACAAAAAAAGCCCTTTTTCACAGGTAGAGTCATTCTATCACACGGGGGGTAATAAAGTCAACAACTTTTTTCTTTATTTTTTGTAAAATATGGGTTATAATGGGTGCAAAATCATAGAAAGAGGGAAAAACAGATGCGAATTATGGCAATTGACTACGGAGACGCCCGAACGGGGGTAGCGATCTCGGATCTTCTTTGCTCCATAACAGGAACAACCCAGGTAATACACGGCAGAATGCAGGAAAAATTGCTGGCGTCTATTGCGCAAATTGCAAAGGAAAACGATGTAGGCGAAATTGTGGTTGGTCTGCCTCGGAATATGGACGGAAGCGAAGGCGTTCGCGCTGAGCTTTGCCGCCAGTTTGCTGTGCAGCTTGGGGAAGTGACCGGACTGGCAGTGAAAATGTGGGATGAACGGTGGACCACCGTAGAGGCCCACCGCATATTAAATGACCACAACTATCACGGAAAGAAACGGAAAAATACCGTAGATGCAGTGGCGGCATCCCTTATTTTGGAAGGTTATCTGGCTTTTCGCGGTCGGTAAAATAGCTCCCTAAGACCGGTGATCAGCAATAAAACACCAAATAGCTTCTGTAAAAGCGCAATATCCAGCATACCACTAATAATGGAAAATATCGTAGCAAACACAATGCCCGCCCATACAGCGGGCATTACTTTTTGAATTGGCAACGTTCCTTTCCGTATACGAGATAGAGTAGAGATCAGTGCCGCCGGAAGGAAAAAGACCAAATTGATACTACGGGCAGCGGCTGGATCCATTCCTTGTACAGCGGTAAGCCAGAGAATCAGCAGGCTGCCGCCTCCGAGCCCCATACCGGCAAGTATTCCACAGAAAGCAGCGGATAAAAAGGCGATACAAAAATCTATGGCCATAAATACCGAATACCTCCCCAAAGAATCAAAATGCCCAATGCTCTGTGCAGCCATAGGGTTGGTATTTTACGGGAAATATAGGGCGCAAAAATGCCACCAACACAACTGCCCAGCAGATAGGGAAGTGCGGTAGAAAAGGTTGGAAGCTTGGGGGAGAGAACAAGACTTACCACGCATATAGGAAGTATAATAGCAACAGATGCCCCAAATACCTCGGCATCCTCAAGGCTGGTTAAGGCCACAAGCAGGGGGACGAGAACCATACCGCCGCCGGCACCAAAGAGTCCGGCAACCGCACCTGCACCTGCGCCGGCAAGAAATAGTCCATATTTATTTTTAAATGACAAAAAGAACACCTCCTGTGGAAATTTTCTCCACAGGAGGTGCTTTTATGCATAATTCTTAACCACCGATTACGGTATCCCGTGCAATCCAGGTCAAGTCCTTAGTGGCAGCGGTAACAGTCTTGAGCTGCTCGTCGTACCACTTTTGGGTGTCGTCAGTACGCATCTTGTTGGTGAGCAGCAGGTCACGATAGTTCATTTCGTTGACTTCTGCGAAGTACATAATGTGGTAGCCGTATTCGGTTTCTACCAGTTCTACATCGCCAACCTTGCGGTTTTCGTCCAAACACCAGTTCAGGAAGGGTTCTACATAGTTCTGGTCATAGGAAATGTTCTCGTACAGACCGCCGGTTTCAGCAGAAGCGGTGTCGTCGGTGTTCTTCTCAACCAGCTTCTTGAAGTTCTCCAGGGTCTTGCCGCCTTCCATCTCTTCCCATTCCTTCAGAAGCTTTTCGGCCTTTTCCTTTGCAGCGGCTTTTTCTGCATCGGTATAGATGACATTGCCGTCATCATCTTTTTTGTTGTCTTTTTCTTCGTCGACAAATGCCTTCAAAAGGTGGTGTACGTCAACGGTTGCAACCTTGTTGTCGTTTACCTTTTCGAAAATAACAACATAGTAGCCGTTGATAACCTTTTCTGCTTCTTCATCGGTCTTGTCGTCATCTGTCTTGTCATCATCTGTCTTGTCGTCATCTGTTTCGGTAGAGGGTGTATACTCGTTGACAAAAACCTCGTTGTCGCCTTGTACACGGCTGGAATCCTGCAGCCATTCTTTGAACAAGGAGGTCAGATTAGCACCAAGCTGATTTTTGGTGTTGGAAGCGGAAACAGTGAGTTTTTCCAGCGTTTTGCCGTC
>JAZKXS010000194.1:0-1297 GCA_045611745.1 Faecousia sp. | reverse complement strand
GGCTAACACCACCATGGAAGTTCTGCCCGCAAAGGTCTTCGGCAAGGGTCTGGAAGTTATCTGCCGCCGCAAGGCTGTCGGCTCTTTCCTGCGCCGCTACAGAGATTACTGCACCGAGGGTCAGGATCTGCCCTACTACGTGGAGACCACCTTCAAGAACGACGCTCTGGGCGATCCCCTGGTGACCAAGGACGGTCTGGTTGGTCTGGGCGTCATGACCGCTGAGCAGTACGACTCCCTGAAGGCTCAGACCCAGGCCATCACCAAGATCGTTGCTGACGACCTGGCTGCCAAGGGCCTGGAGCTGTACGACATCAAGTTCGAGTTCGGCTACGATCCCGAGGGCAACGTGATGCTGATCGACGAGGTCGCTTCCGGCAACATGCGCGTGTACAAGAACGGCGAGTATATCGATCCCATGACCCTGAACGGTCTGTTCTTCGCCTGATTTTGAATTCTGCAACCCTTGTCCCCGGTTTTCCGGGGGCAGGGGCTGTAACCGTTTTTTGGCTGGGATAAATACAACTGTCCGCCCCAGCCGGACGTGATAACGATTAAGGAGTAACGAAATGGATCACAAGAATTCCTATTCCGCCAGCTACGCTGCTGCCGGTGTTGACATTACTGCCGGCTACCGCGCTGTGGAGCTGATGAAGAAGCACGTCGCCCGCACCCGCAACGAGGGCTGTCTGGATGATGTGGGCGGCTTCGGCGGCTGCTTCGGTCTGCCCATCGCCGGCATGGAGGGGCCCGTTCTGGTCTCCGGCACCGACGGCTGCGGCACCAAGGTCAAGCTGGCCATCCTGATGGACAAGCACGACACCATCGGCATCGACGCTGTTGCCATGTGTGTCAACGATATCATCTGCGTGGGCGCAAAGCCCCTGTTCTTCCTGGACTACATCGCCTGCGGCAAGAACATCCCCGAGAAGATCGCCGAGATCGTGGGCGGTGTTGCTGAGGGCTGTGTCCAGTCCGGTGCCGCTCTGATCGGCGGCGAGACCGCTGAGCATCCCGGCATGATGCCCGTTGAGGACTACGATCTGGCCGGCTTCGCCGTGGGCATCGTGGACAAGAAGAAGATCATCGACAACACCCGCATGGCTGAGGGTGACGTGGTCATCGCTCTGCCCTCCACCGGCATCCACTCCAACGGCTTCTCCCTGTGCCGTAAGGTTTTCGACATCGACAACAACAATCCCGAGCTGTATGTTGCCCGTGAGGAACTGGGCGGCAAGACCATCGCTGAGACCCTGCTGACCCCCACCCGCATCTATGTCAAGGCTGTTCTGGCCCT
>JAZKXS010000193.1:0-10695 GCA_045611745.1 Faecousia sp. | reverse complement strand
GCCTCATAGTCTGCGCCGCTTTCTTCGATTTTTTCGTCGATTTGAGCGATCACCGTTTCCTGCTTTTCGATTTCCCGTTCTAACCGACGGATCAGCTTGTCCAGTTCCTTCGTGCCGCCTTTGATCTTTTCTTTCTTAGGCTTCACCTCTTGGGCAGGCGCAGGCTTTGACATTGCTTCGTGCTCCAAGACAGAACGATATTTGGCATAACCAAAGGGGTAATCCTTTATGGTTCCGTCCTCCAAGACCCAAATGCGCTCGGCAAACTTTTCAATAAAGTACCGGTCGTGGGACACAAATATCAGCACGCCCTCAAATTCCTCAATGGCCGCTTCTACCCATTCACGAGATGCAATGTCCAAGTGGTTGGTGGGTTCGTCCAGTACCAGCATATTAATTTTCTCATCCATCAGCATACAAAGCCGCAGACGGGACTGTTCGCCGCCGGAGAGGTCACCCACTTTCTTGAACACATCTTCCCCTTGGAACAAAAATGCGCCCAGACGGTCACGAGCGGTCTGTGGTGTACAGTTTTTCTCATAAAGCATTGTATCGTACAGCGTACGCTCGGGATGGGCAAAGTGAATGATCTGGGGCAAATACCCCCATTTGACAGTAGGGCCAAATTTAAGCTTGCCCTTTGCGTTTTCCTCACCTAATAAACATTTAAGGAAGGTTGTCTTACCTGTACCGTTGTCGCCAAGGATCGCTATTCGCTCACCGCCACTGACCCGAAGCTCCACGTTATCAAAGAGTGTTCTGTCTCCAAAAGACTTACTCAAATTTTTTGTTTCAAACACCACATCACCGGCAAATTCCTTTTCTCCAAATGACGCCTTCATAGTCCTTTCCGTTTTGGGCTTCTCGGTCTTTTGAATACGCTCCATACGGTGCTGAATGGACATTGCACGGCGGTAGAGTGTGCGGTTATTAATGCCCCAGCCCTTCATTCGCTCCACAGTATAGCCTAATTGCTTCAGCTTCGCCTGCTCCTGCTCATACTGCTTTAGCTGGAGGTTGAAGCGGTTTTGCTTTTCCTCCATATAGAAAGAATAGTTGCCGGAGTAAAATTCTGCGTGTCCATCAACGATTTCGATAACACGCTCCGCCACACGATCCAAGAAATATCGGTCGTGAGAAATAGCAAGAACTGTGCCTTTGAAAGACTTAATATAGTTCTCCAACCATTCCACGCTCCGAAGATCCAAATGGTTGGTAGGTTCGTCCAAAAGTAGAATATCCGTTTTCTCCAAAATAAGTCTGGCAAGATTCATTCTTGTCTTTTCACCGCCGGATAGGCTGGCAAAAAGCTGGGTGCGCTGCTGCTTGGTAATGCCGAGGCCATTGCAGACTTTATCTAAGTCTACCTCCATATCGTAGCCGCCACCGGAAAGAAAGCGGTTTTCCAAGGCATCATATTCTGCCATCAACGCAGCAGAATGATCTGTTGCCATCTGGTTTGTCAGCGTCTCCATTTTCTCCCGAATCCGCAGAAGTGGTCCGTAAGCAGAACGCAAGACATCCTCTACGGTATATCCTTCGGGAAATTTCGGAATTTGGGAAATGAGGCCTAATTTTTTATCGGGATTGATAGAAACCTCACCGTCATCATAGTCCATTTCCCCGGTGAGTATCTTAAACAAAGTGGTTTTGCCACAGCCGTTGCGTCCAAGAATCGCCACTCGCTCTCCTGATTGTATATCAAAGCTAAGACCGGAGAGCAGATTTTCACCAATGACGAAGAATTTTGTTAAGTTTTTTACCTGTATATCGATCATTTTTCCTCATTTATAGCCCCTATAACGGCTATAAATTCCTCTTTCGTATATAAAAGGTTTAATGCTTGCAGCAGGGCGTTGGCGCTCATATGCGCAGGCAAACCCAATTTTTCAAGGAGCACCGCCCGAAGTGCGCTGCTATCCTTGCCACCGGATAGGCCTAACGCCATCATATCCTGCTTGGTAAGCTCGCCCTGTTTTACTGCAGCACCATCTTCAAAGGTTGCACCGGCTCGGCGGAGGGCTTCTAAAATCACATCCCGAGTCATTCCCTCTACGCCAAGCTTTCCCTCTTTTCCGGGAGAAGCTTTCCGCTTTTCTTTGCCGTATATATCCGGAATATATGCGTGCTTTAGATACTTGGATTCAATGGCGCTTTTGAGGAAATTACGAATAACAAAGCCTGCACCGTCGCTGTCCGTAAAAATGATAAGTCCTCGTTTCTTCGCCACCTGACGAAGCAAAGCAAGCTGCGCCTTATCCTTATAAATCTGAAAACCACCGGTTTCAAAAATCGGCGCATCGACGATTTGGGAAAGGGTATTTTTATCGTAACGGCCCTCAACAACAATCGCTTCCCGAATTTTAACCATTTTTCGCCTCCCGGGAAATTTCCAAAAGCAAAACTTCCAAAAGACGCTTTGGGTCATCCGTAGAGGTTTTCATCTTCTGATCCGTTTCCACCACCAACTGGGCAACTGCCTTCAAAAAGCGGGGTGAAAATCGGCTGGCAGACTGCATTGTCTTTCGAGCCGCCCAGTCACCCATTCTGTAAAGATCCATAAGGTCAGCATAGGGTCTGCCACTATCCTGCAAAACCCGGGCGGTACTGAGCTTGCGGAAGTGCGCACCGATGTTACCGAGAATCGATATGGGTTCTTCCTGCATTTTCAGCATCTGCTCCAATTTTTGCAGTGCTTTTCCGGTCTCTCCGGCAGTGAGCTGCTCAGCGATTTCGTATATAATTGCATCCAGCGCCGGCTCAACTACGGCATCAATATCACTTTTAGTAATCTCATTGCTGCCTGAAAAGGCGCATATTTTACTGATTTCACCGGACAACGTGGTCATGGTTCCATCTGTAATTTCCAAAAGGTAGCTACACAGGTTTGGCGCAATTCGCTTTTTTTCTGCGGCAAAATGCCGATTGATCCACGGAAGCAAATCCCTTGCCTCCTGCTTAGGAAATTCTACAATGGCGGCAGCTTTTTTTACTGCATCACATAACTTTTTATACCGCCCGTCTAACTTCCATTCCACCGTTTCAAAGGTAAAAATCAAGGTGCAGTACTCAGGCAAATCCGTCAGCAGCTCTGAAAGTCGGGTGCGGTCATCGTCGGATAATTTCCAAATGTCCACATCATCAACTACCGTAAGGGTATACTCCGCCATCATCGGCACAGCCTCCACCCCATCGATCAGCTCCTGCATCGTGAAATTCTCAGCAGTTAATTTGCGATAGTTAAAGCCTTCTGTCAGCTCATCAATGCGCTGGCGGTATATCTGCTCTAAATAATGCCCTTTCAGGAAGGTTTCCTCTCCGTAGAAAACATAGCAGTTTTTTAAGGTTTTCTCACGAAGATCTTTTTTGAGTATCTGCAGAGCGTTCTCCTGCTCGGATTCTTTCTTTGCCAAGTCCTCACCCCCTGATAATAATATTTCCGTGAATATCCGTCCGCAAAATGCGGCAACCAAATAATTTTAGCCGTTCCAGCAACCGAACGTCCGGATGACCATAGCTGTTATTTTTGGCAACAGAAATAATCACCGTATCCGGTTTCGTTTGTGTCAGAAGCGAAAAGCCCGTAGAGCTGTTAGACCCATGATGTCCGGCGATCAAAACCTCCAGCTCCGGCAGTTTGTATTGTTCCATTAGCTGTTTTTCACCGGATGTGCTTCTATCTCCGGTAATCAGTATATCACATTCTTTTGCCTGAAACAAGACGCAGGTGCTACAATCGTTGCTTTCTGCATTAGAATCACCGGGAATCAATGTTAACTGGCCCATGCCCACCTGTATCATTTCGATTTCCGAAAGATAAATTGTCTCTTGTCCCTCCGGCAAAGAAATCGGCAGCTGCTCTTTTTCTACCGGTAAATAGATCACATCTGCATCAATTCTCTGAAGCAAATAAGAAAGGCCACCGATATGATCCTCATCATAATGGGTAAGGATCACGCCATCAATACTCGTTATTCCTTGGCTAAGAAGCTGGACAGCAGTCGTATCGGCAGTGCTTGTATCGCTGCTGCCGCCACAATCCACAAGATAGGTTTTTCCCTTGCTTTGGATCAAGATGCTTTGTCCCTGTCCCACATCTACAACCGTCAATCGGTAGTTATCCAACCGTGGTTCGATCCAGGAAAAGAGCATTGCAACCGCAAGCAAGCTTGCCATTGCCGCAACTGTTTTTCCCATATGCTTTTTGCCGCATATCCAGAATATCCCAAAAAGAACATAGCAAAGCACCAGACAAATCAAAATATAAGGTGATGCTGTGTACACAGCCGCAAAAGGCAATTTACTTAGAATTTTTGCCACAAACAGCACATACCGCATAAGCAAAGAAATGACCGTTGCAACTATACTTCCAAGGGGTGCAAAAAGGATAGAGATTCCTAACGCAGCCAAGACACCATAGAAAATAATAGGCACCACCGGGAGCGTTAACAGATTGGTCAGCAATCCAATCACGCTGACTGTTTCAAAATAATATGCGCACAGAGGAACTGTTACGATCATTGTTCCCACCGTGACTGACAAAGATCCAATCACCAGTGCGCGAAGCTTTGCCCATAGGGTAAAGCCTTTTGTAAAAGTGCGAAAACGGCGCTGAAACCGCCCGGAAAACAGGAAAATACCCACAATACAGCCACAAGAAAGTTGAAAACTTACAGAGGCAACGGCAAAAGGATTTATCCCCAAAATCACAAGCACTGCAAATGCCAGTGCCGAAGGCGGATCATATTCTCTGCGGAAGAGCAGCGCCAGCATCATAAGGCTCTGCATAACACAGGCACGCATAATAGACGGCGTAAAACCCACCACAAAGGCAAATAGCAAAAGCATAGGGATCCCAAAAAGTGCGGTCAAATACCTTCTCTTTCCTGCAAGCGTATAAATCAGCGCAAACACAATGGACATATGCAGGCCGGAAACCGCAACAATATGCCGTATGCCGCTGATTTTGAGGGCAGTATCCTGCTCATAAGACAATTCTTCCGTATCTCCTAAAAGGAGCGCCTTGGCAAAAGCCACGGTATCTTCCGGAAACAGGGAGTCCAATCTGCCCAATATCGCCCGACGAAGCCGCTGGGGCAAGTAACGGATATCTTCTCCGCTGCCTTCTATGACAGTAATTTCTCCCCGTGCGTATGCGATAAACCATACGCCTTCGCCCTGATAGTATATTCGTTCCTTGCTGCCGCCCGGCGCAGTCAATCGCAGCAAAAAGTTTCCTTTTAATTCGTCACCGGGTTTTACATTCAACGGTTCGTTTATGTAAATTAACACGCGGTAGGTTTTGCCGTCAAGGCTAACCTTACCTTCTGTCTGGATACCGTAATCGGTTTGTTGGCTATAATCGGTTGCGGTTATGACCGTTTCAAAGGTCTGTCCGTCATATTTCCCAGTACCGGAGAAATACAAACCATAATAGACCGATGTATACAGCAGGCCCATTGCCAGACCTATCAGAATAAGACCGAGCTTCTTTTTGCGAAAGAACAAAACAGATCCTACCGCCACAGCCACAGCAAGAGAAATCCATAGGAATATCTCGCCGCCAAAGGCATATACACCCAAGGCGCAACCGGCACACATACCGATTGCAAGCCATACCAGCCTTCTCATACTTTTCTCCTCTTTAGTAAAATAGGGTGCGTTTTCACGCACCCTATTAAAATTACAGTTTGGAAGCTACAAAATCATCCACAAGTGCCAAAGCATTGTCAACCTTGCTTGTATCTTTGCCGCCACCCATAGCAGAGTCAGGCTTGCCACCGCCGGAGCCACCACATTCGGTGCAGACCAATTTCACAAGGTCACCTGCACGAACGCCCTTAGCAATGGCATCCTTACCGCAGGTAGCAAGGAAGGTGATCTTTCCGTCATTAACTGTTGCCAGAACAGCTACAACAGCAGCATCCTTGTCACGGAGTAAATCGCCCATCTGGCGGAGCTTATTTGCATCGGCATTTGCCACGGCAGCAGTAATTACATGCAAACCGGAAACATTTCTTGCACCAAACAGGAAACGGTCAACCTCACCGGCAGCTTCCTTTGCCTTAATGGTCTCGATTGCACGCTTGAGACCCTTGATTTCCTCGAACTGCTCAGAAAGCTTTTCCTGCAGGCCTTGGGGTTTGGTCTTAAGGGCTGCGCAAGCCGCATACAGATTCTCACGATTTTGCTCCATCTGCTGCAGGCAAGCTTTACCGGTAATCGCCTCAATACGGCGGACACCGGAAGCAACAGAGCCTTCGCTTTCAATGCAGAAGGGGCCGATCTTTGCAGTATTATCCAAGTGGGTACCGCCACAAAGCTCAATGGAGTAATTGCCCATATTGACAACACGGACGGTATCGCCGTACTTTTCGCTGAACAGCGCCATTGCGCCCATAGCCTTAGCCTCGTCAATGGGCATTTCCCGGATATCTACGTCGTAACCCTCCAGAGAGGCGTCCTGCACCATCGTATCGATCTTGGCAAGCTCCTCTGCTGTCAGAGCGCTATAATGGGTAAAGTCAAAACGCAGGCGGTCAGGCTCAACCAAAGAACCTGCCTGGTGTACGTGGTCACCCAAAACAGCCTTCAGCGCTTTTTGCAGCAAGTGGGTTGCGGTGTGGGCACGCATAATGGCCTTACGGCGTTCCACATTGATCGCAGCGCAGACCACATCGTCTACCTTCAGTGCGCCACGGGTCAAGGTGCCGGTGTGCAGGTATCTGCCGCCCTTGTCCTTCTGGACATCGGTGACTTCGAAGCGTGTCTCACCCATCATCAGAACACCATGGTCAGCAGCCTGACCACCCATTTCCGCATAGAAGGGAGTCTTATTCAGAACGATAACGCCCTTTTCGCCACCGGCGATAGAGCCGGTAACTTCCTCACCGATGCAGACAGCAACCACTTTGGCTTCGCAGTTATACTCGCTATAGCCAACAAACTCGGTAGCGGTAACGTCACTGCCAAAGTCAATGCCTGCCCAACCAAGATCGCCCAGTGCTTTCCGTGCTTCACGTGCACGAACACGCTGCTCCTCACGGCAAGCGGTGAAGCGTTCCATATCTACGGTCATACCCTCATCCTCCAGCATTTCGGCTGTCAGGTCGATGGGGAAACCGTAAGTATCCGCCAGCAAGAATGCATCCTCACCGGAAAATACCTTTTCTCCCTTTGCCTTGTGGGCGCTGAGCTTTTCACCAAAGATGCGCATACCGGTATCGATGGTGCGGGCAAAGTTTTCTTCTTCGTTCTTAACTACCCGGATAATGTGCTCCGCACGCTCCCGGAGGTAGGTATAGTGGCTCTCGTTTTCTCGGATAACCGTCTCCACCACCTCAAAGAGGAAGGGACGGTTGACACCCAGAAGCTTTCCGTGACGGGCAGCACGACGAAGGAGTCTGCGAAGCACATAGCCGCGGCCCTCGTTGGTGGGCTGAACGCCATCGGCGATCATAAAGGTAGAAGCACGGATATGGTCGGTGATAACACGCAGGCTCACATCGGTCTTATTGCTCTGACCGTAAGCTGCACCTGTAATCTTGGTAACGTGCTTTGTGATGTTCATAACGGTATCTACGTCAAAAAGGCTATTTACGTCCTGGCAGACAACAGCCAAGCGCTCCAGACCCATACCGGTATCGATATTCTTTTGGGCAAGCTCGGTGTAGTTGCCGTTGCCGTCGTTATCGAACTGGGAGAATACATTGTTCCACACCTCGATATAGCGGTCGCACTCACAGCCGACGGTGCAATCGGGGCTGCCGCAGCCGTACTTTTCGCCACGGTCATAGTAAATCTCAGAGCAAGGACCGCAAGGACCGGAGCCGTGCTCCCAGAAGTTATCCTTCTTGCCAAAGCGGAAAATATTTTCTGCAGGAATGCCGATTTCTTTGTTCCAAATTTCAAAAGCTTCCTCATCGTTTTCGTAGATAGAGGGGAACAAGCGGTTTTCTTCCAAGCCAACGACCTTGGTCAGGAACTCCCAACTCCAGTGAATTGCCTCGGTTTTAAAGTAATCACCAAAGGAGAAGTTGCCCAGCATCTCAAAATAGGTGCCGTGTCGGGCAGTCTTACCGATATTCTCAATATCGCCGGTGCGGATACACTTTTGGCAGGTGCAAACTCTGCGACGAGGGGGTTCTACCTCGCCCTTAAAGTAGGGCTTCATGGGAGCCATACCGGAGTTGATGAGCAAAAGAGATGCGTCATTCTGGGGAATCAGAGAAAAGCTGGGTAAGCGCAGGTGATCCTTGCTCTCAAAGTAGGAAAGGAACATCTCACGCAGTTCGTTTAAGCCGTAGTATTTTGCCATAAAAATTACCTCCGTAAAATTAAAAATCGCCCCTACGACAGTAGGGGCGAATGAATCGCGGTACCACCCTAATTCACCGCAAAAGCGGTATCTTAGAAGCCCTATAACGGGAGCGCCCGTCCCGGTCATCCCGGGCAGCTTGGAAGTGGCTTGCAGATATTCTCCAAAGGGGCTTCCACCATCTCCCCTATCGCTTTGTGGAGCGTTCACCGCTTAGCTTCCGCATTGCATTTACATATCGGGATTATTTTATCATATCTGCCGAAAAAGTCAATGATTTTTCCGAAAGAGGTGCGAAAGAATTATAAATTACAAGTTACAAATTATAAATTATGGTGTCCGCAAGCAGACAACTTGTAATTGTCTTCAAGCTTTGGATTCCAGCCATTGCTTAAGCGCGGTGCGGCCATCTTCGGTCATTGGAAAAACCTGCTTTTCTTCCATGGTGCTTTTTTCGTAGCAAAGCTGGCCGTACCAGTATTCAGCCTCGATGGTGCTGTTTTCCATATCCACTTCTTTGCTTCCCGGCAATTTTTCCACCTTTGGGGCAATGCGGAAACGGAGATTTCCGTAAGAGCCGGTGAAAACATTATTCATAGCAAAGGTGTGAAGCGTGGGAATATAGATCATGCCTCCACCAGGCTTTCCATTTCGTCAAGAAGCTCGCCAAAGAGCTGCAGCGCCTGTGCAACAGGCTCGGGGCTTTCCATATCCACACCTGCGTCACGAAGCAGCTCGATAGGGCTCTTGGAACAGCCGCCGGACAGGAACTTGATATAATCCTTAACTGCCGGCTCGCCTTCCTTCAGAATACGACGGGACAGGGCGATGGCGGCAGAGTAGCCGGTAGCGTACTGGAATACATAGTAGTTGTAGTAGAAATGGGGAATTCTTGCCCATTCCAGCGCAATCTGATCGTCCACCACCATATCCGGGCCAAAGTACTGCTCGTTGAGCTTGCGGTACTCGCTGCACAGTAGGTCGGCAGTCAGAGTCTTGCCCTCGGCAGTAAGCTTACCAAGAATCAGCTCAAATTCAGCAAACATTGTCTGGCGGTAGAGCGTACCCTTAAACTGCTCCATAAAGTGGTTGATAAGGTAGGCTCTTTCCTTCTTATCGGTGGTCTTATTCAGCAGATACTCCATCAAGAGCGCCTCGTTGCAGGTAGAAGCCACCTCAGCAACGAAGATCACATAGTCTGCGTCGATGGGGTTTTGGTACTTATTGGAGTGATAGGAGTGTAGTGCGTGACCCATTTCGTGGGCAAGGGTAAACTGGCTGTCCAATGTACCGGTGTAGTTCATCAGCACGTAGGGGTGGATCGCAGCACCGGCAGAGTATGCGCCGCTGCGCTTGCCCTCGTTGGGGTAAACATCCACCCAACGGTTATTGAAGCCTTCCATCAAAATCTTGCGGTAATCTTCACCCAAGGGCGCAAGGGCATCGTAAATGGTCTGCTTTGCTTCCTCGTAGGGGATCTTCTTGTCCACACCGGAAACAAGGTTTGCATACACATCGTAGAAATGCAGCTCGTCCACGCCCAAAAGTTTCTTCCGCAGGCGGACATAACGGTGCATTTTGTCCATATTATTGTGGACAGCATCAATCAGATTGGTATAAACAGAAACCGGCACATTGGTACGGGAAAGAGATGCCTCCAAAGTAGAGTTATATCGACGGGCATCAGCAAAGAATTTCAGCTTCTTATTTTGGGCGTTCAGAACAGCAGCCGCTGTATTACGGAAGCTGCCAAAGCTCTTATAAAGCTGCTCGTATGCACTCTTGCGAAGGGCACGGTCATCGGATCCCTGATAGGAAATGAAAGTGCTTTGGCTCAAAGGATGGGCTTTGCCTTCGCTGTCAACAGCGTCCTCAAAAGTCAGATCTGCATTAGAGAACATACCGTAAATATTTTGGGGTGCGCCTGCCATATCACCGGCCAGCGCCAAAAGTCTTTCTTCCTCGGCAGAAAGAGAATGGGCCTTATGACGGCGCTTATCGGTCAAGTAGCGACGGTAGCGCTCCAAGCCCGGATAGTCCTTATAGAACTGTTCTAATGTTTCGTCCTCAATGGCCATAATCTCGGGAGTCTCAAAGCTGCAAGCTGTGCCAAGCGCAACCATTTGGGACCTAAACTTGCCGGACATTGCCTGATAGAAAGCATTTCTTGTATCTTCGTCACCCTTACGCATACAATAGTTTGCCAAAAGGCTCAGCTTTTCGTCCACCTGCTCCATTTTGGTAAGATATGCGCAGAGGGTTTCGCCACTTTCGCTAAGTTTGCCGGCAAAAGCGGCAAGGGCATTTTTATCTTCCTCCACAGTAGCAAGCTCTGCTTCCCACGCTTCGTCGGATACATACATATCCTCCGTTGCCCA
>JAZKXS010000192.1:0-3223 GCA_045611745.1 Faecousia sp. | reverse complement strand
GTGTCAACCAGCTTCTGCTTGCCGGTATAGAAAGGGTGGCACTTGGAGCAGATCTCAACACGGATCTCCTTCTTGGTAGAACCGCAGGTAAAGGTGTTACCGCAGTTGCAGCGAATGGTCGTCTGTTCGTAGTTGGGATGGATGCCTTCCTTCATTTCGTTCACCTCTTTCTCGTAAGCTAAAAGGGCATAGTAACCCGAGCAATCTTCAATCGCTTGGATATGATAGCACATCATCGCAAAGATTGCAAGTACTTTTTTTCATTTTTTAAGAAAATTTATCAAAATGCCCAGTTGCCGCCACGGAAGATGGGAACGACCTTGCCGCCTGCGCAAACAGCATCGATGTTCATACTGTCACAGCCGATCATAAAGTCCACGTGGATCATAGATTCATTGATGCCCAACGCCTTACATTCTTCGTTGGTCTTTTCGTGGTAGCCACGAATGGTATCGTTAAAGCCACGGCCTACTGCCAGATGGCAAACCGCATTTTCGTCAAAGAGGGTGTTATAAAACAGCAGGTCGGTCAAATTGATGGGGCTGGTCTGGGGCACAAGGGCGCACTCGCCCAGGTAGCCTGCGCCTTCGTCCATAGAGACCATTTGCTTTAGCAGCTCCTCGCCCTTCTGGGCGCCAACCTCTACGGCCTTGCCGCCCTCAAAGCGCATCCAGAAATTCTCAATCAGCTGACCCTGATAGGAAAGGGGCTTGGTAGCATAGACGATGCCCTCTGCCTCACCCTTCTTGGGAGAAATGAAGCACTCCTCGGTGGGAATGTTGGGGTTAAAGAAGATGCCCGTCTTGGCGGTTTCACCGCCGCCTGCGAAAATCGCCTCGGGAATCATACCTACGGTCAAATCGGTGCCGTTGTCAGCCGTGTAGTGGAGCTTCTCGATGCCCAGATTGTTAAGATATTCGCAGCGGTCCTGCAAATCTTTATTATGCTCGTTCCAAGCGGCAATAGAATCCTCACATACACGGGAGGTGGAGAGTATTGCCTCCCACAGCTTTTCCACTGCAGCGCTGGTGCGCTCACCGGGGAATACCTTTTTCGCCCAGGCCTTGCCGGGAACGGCAGCGATACACCACTGCTGGACACCGTCCAGGGCATCGGAGTAGGGCTTTACGATGGGATAGGACATCTGCCGTGCCTTTGCCATTTTCATCATATTGATGCCCTTGAGGCCATCGGGGTCAGCAGAGGTCAGGTGGATACGGGCAGGGTTAATATCGCAGTAGTGCTGAAGTCTTGCTTTCTGCCACTGTTTGACCTCACCCAAAGCCTTCAGGCTCATATGGCGGTAGTGCAGCTTTGCAAGGGGCTGATAGCTCCACTCTACAATAACCTCACGGGCCTTGCACTTGTAGCACTCATCTACCAAAAGCTCCACAAACTCCGGCTGGTCAAGACCTGCGTGGATAATAACGGTCTGACCCTTCTGGACATTGGCGCCCACACGGGCGATTAACTTTGCATACTCTCTTAAAATAGTCTTTTTCATAGGAAATGCCTCCAAATTCTGTAATAAAAATATATTAGCAGAATTCTTTTGCTGCGTCAAGGCAGTTGCATTTTCTCTTTTTCGGGTCTATAATAACAAAAACCAGGAGGTGGCGAAATGCTTACAAGAGAACAATTCCATAAAAAGCTTGCAGACGGTCTGTTTCTTTTGGACGGCGCTACCGGCTCAAACTTAATGAAAGCAGGTATGCCCCGCGGGGCAGCAACGGAGCTTTGGGTACTGGAAAATCCGGAGAAGCTTATCGCTTTGCAAGCTTCTTACGCAAAGGCCGGCAGTCAGATCCTCTATGCCCCTACCTTTCAGGCCCAGCCTATTGCGCTGAAAGCACACGGCCTTGGGGAGAAAACCGAGGAGATAAACGCCCGGCTGGTTTCCCTTACCCGAAGTGTTGACCCCCATGTGCTGGTGGCAGGAAACCTCACCACCCTTGCCGCCTTTATGGATAGCTTTGACCCAGGCAATTTTGACCTGCTGGTAGAAAATTACCGACGGCAGATTCGGGGGCTGATAGACGGCGGCGCAGACCTTTTGGCGGCGGAAACTTTAATGTACCCCCAAGAAGCGGAGGCGATTTTAACTGCCGCAGAGTTAGAGGGCGCAGGGGCAACCATGTACACCTTTACCATGCAGTCTGACGGCTCTCTCTTTTCCGGTATGCCGGTGGGGCCGATCCTAAAGAATTTGGAGGATATGGGCGCTGCTGCCGTTGGCTTTAACTGCGTGGCGGCGGACGGTATGACGGCAGGCCTTGTTTCCAAGCTGCGGCGGTATGTCCGTGGACCGCTGATTTGCAAGCCCAACGCCGGAAATCCTGTGATTGGAGAAGACTATCTCCCCCACTACCCTATGGAAAAAGAGGAATTCGGGGCAATCATTGCCGACTGCCTCCAAATGGGCGCAACCTTGGTAGGTGGCTGCTGCGGCACAGATCCCACCTTTATTGCAGAACTTAAACAGCAGCGAGGCTGACCCTTGCTGCTGTTTTTATATGTCTGATTTGTAATTTATAATTGTTTTCTTGCAATTTTTTTATATTTCTGTTATAATCCCGGTGTTATGGAAAAAAGAACACACTTTTACGTCAGCCGTAAAAACGCGCTGACCTGGCTGATGGTCATTTGTATGGTATGCTCGGCAGTTGCCCGCATCGTTCTTGTCGGTATGAAAGGAGCCGATGGAGAATATCCGGTGTGGCGTCAAATCGTTCTGCCAATCGCAGCAGTCCTTATTTATGCCATCGATTGCATTGTTAGCGGCAAGGAACGGTTTTACAAAACCGCTATCCCCTTTGCTATGATGATGCTTTACTATGTATTTATCTTTGAAGCACATCACCTTGGCTTTTTGCCTACGGTGCTTTACACCATTGTAATGATTTCTTTCTCCCTTGCGTATATGCGCACCACCAGCGGCAGAGAGAAATTTGCCCTTTTACTTTTTGGACTTTCCGCTTTCCCCTTGGCTGTGGAGCTATACTTGGGAAGAAAGCTGCTCCTTGCAGGAAATTACTTACCCTTCCTGCCGGACGCACTGATGACCCTGGGTCTTTTACTGACCGTATTTGCCATTCGCATCCACCCGGCCGGGGAATATCATCCCACCTGGGGCGACCGCATTGACGGCCGTCGGATCCGCACCCTCTCCCCTATGGCGCAAATTACCACCTATTTCCAATGGGAACGGAACATTTGCTCCAAC
>JAZKXS010000191.1:0-31168 GCA_045611745.1 Faecousia sp. | reverse complement strand
TTATATACCGCCGTACGAATCGAGAAGCAGCACTTTTCGTTAAAGGTGATCATCCACATTTGTACAAACAAATTGATCGCCACCGTTAGTACCGTTGCGCCCAGCATAATGCCGATGCCCAAGCCAAGGCTGCTATTGACCGTTGCCCGATCCACAAGATACTTATTCACCACCACAGACACCACGCCCAAAGCAGACACAGCGCACTGCAGCAGCAAAAGGCCGATGATCTGCCATCTATGAGGTTTAAACTGCCCCATTAGCCAGGAAAGATCCCGACCTTCTATTCTGTTTTTAGATGCTTTTTTCTTCATTTTGCACTCCAAAACATTTGATTTCTTATTTATAGTACCAGTTTGCCCCAAAAAAGTCAACGCAGTAACTGTTGCAAAGCAGCAGAAACTGTGATATAGTTGGGTATAGTAAGCCTGAGTAACATAATCCAAACCCGTTTCTGAAACGCGAAACCACTCCAGTGCGTCGTTATCGCTTCTTGGAGGGCACAAAGCCCACCTGCAAAGCTCTGCCTTGCCCCGGCGCGGCCTCGCTATTCAGAAATCTATGACCCAAGGGGGATGGATGATTTGGTCAGGCAAGAATTTATGAAGCAGATGGGCTAACGCCCATCAATGAATAAAACGAAGTCTGAGCGAATCAGACGCCCACTTGGGCGAGTTCGGGTTATGTTACTCAGGCTTCTCAGGAGGTGGCGCTTTGCACATTCAGGAATCTGGTGAAATGTATTTGGAAGCCATTTATGTTCTTTCTAAAAAGCTCGGCAACGTCCGCGCCATCGATATTTCCCAGCATCTGGGCTATTCCAAACCCAGCGTCAGCCGGGCTGTGGGCATTTTAAAATCCGGTGGTTATATCACCGTAGACGAAAGCAGTCACATCCACCTAACAGAAGAAGGTACAGCCGTAGCAAATAAAATCTACGAGCGCCACGATATTCTCTCAAAAATGCTCATTTCCTTAGGCGTTCCGGAGAAAATCGCCACCGAGGATGCCTGCCGCTTGGAGCACGCAATTAGTGACGAGTCATTTGCGGCGATAAAGTCCCACTTTTCTAAGATTAAATAAAAGCACAGTCCACTTTTTGTGGGCTGTGTTTTACGGAGGAAACTATGTCAAATTTAGTTCAAGAAATCAGCCGGCGACGCACCTTTGCCATCATCTCTCACCCCGACGCCGGTAAAACCACACTTACGGAAAAATTCCTGCTCTACGGCGGTGCCATCGCCCAGGCAGGCGTTGTTAAAGGCAAGAAAAACTCTCGGGCTGCCACTTCCGACTGGATGGAGATTGAAAAGCAGCGTGGTATTTCTGTCACTTCATCGGTTATGCAGTTCCAGTACGACGGTTTCTGTATTAACATTCTGGACACCCCCGGTCACCAGGACTTTTCCGAGGACACCTACCGTACCCTGATGGCGGCCGATGCAGCCGTTATGGTCATCGACGGTGCAAAAGGTGTCGAGCCGCAAACCCGGAAGCTATTTAAGGTCTGTGCTATGCGCCACATTCCCATTTTTACCTTTGTCAACAAAATGGACCGAGAGACCCAAGACCCCTTTGACCTTTTGGACGAGGTAGAACGGGAGCTGGGCATTGAAACCTACGCAATGAACTGGCCCATTGGCTCCGGCAAGGACTTCAAGGGTGTTTTTGACCGCGAAAAAAGCCAACTCATCTTTTTCTCCGGTTTGAACGGCAAATCCAAGGCCGAAAAGCAGGAAATCGACCTGTACGACCCCATCGTTGCAGAGCTTTTGGATTCCGAAGCAAAGCACCAGCAGCTCATCGACGATGTAGAGCTTCTGTCTGCCGGACGGGAAATGGATTTGGACGCCGTACGTCACGGTCAGCTCTCCCCTGTTTTCTTCGGCTCTGCGCTGACAAACTTCGGCATTGAGCCTTTCCTGGAAAACTTTTTAAAGCTGACGCCCCCTCCTCTTTCCCGTGTTTCCAACCAGGGCTTGGTAGATGCCTTTGACGAGGATTTCTCCGCCTTTGTTTTCAAAATTCAGGCCAATATGAACAAGGCTCACCGTGACCGGCTTGCCTTTATGCGTATTTGCTCCGGTAAATTCCAAAGAGATGCGGAATATTACCATATGCAGGGCGGCAGAAAGATGCGGCTTTCTCAACCCCAGCAGCTCATGGCCGCCGAGCGTGAAATCGTGGAGGAAGCCTACGCAGGTGACGTTATAGGCGTGTTCGATCCCGGCATTTTTGCCATTGGCGACACCATCACCACTCCGGGCAAAAAGTTCTTATACTCCGGAATTCCCACCTTTGCTCCCGAACATTTCTGCCGTGTGTCCGCCAAGGACTCTATGAAGCGAAAGCAGTTTATTAAAGGCACAGAGCAGATCGCTCAAGAGGGTGCTATCCAGATCTTTAAGCTGCCCAACTCTGGCATGGAAGAAGTGATCGTAGGCGTTGTGGGTACGCTGCAGTTTGATGTATTCCAGTACCGTATGAAAAATGAGTACGGTGTGGACCTGCGAATGGAAATGCTCCCCTATGAGGAAATTCGTTTGATCGATAACTGCCCCGTTCCCTACGAGGACTTAAACCTCGGTTCTGACGCAGAGCTTTTGGAAGACTACCGTGGCAGAATGCTTTTGGTATTTAACAGCTTCTGGGCCATTGACTTTACCTGCCGCCGCAACCCCGGCTTAACGCTCAAAGAAATCGTTGTTGCAGAAGGCTAAATTGCATAACAAGCGCCCTCGGCAAATGCCGAGGGCGTTTATTTTCTACTTATTTGCCATTAAGGCTTCGATTTCTTCCACGTTTTTCAGAATGTTGCAGGACAAGTCCTCACAGCCCGTTTCTGTAATCAAAACATCGTTCTCAATGCGAACACCAATGCCTTCTTCCTCGATGTACATACCCGGCTCCACCGTAATGACCATGCCGGCCTTTAAGGTACGTTCCTTCTCTGTACAAATATCGTGGGTATCCAGACCCAGCTGGTGGCTGACATTGTGATAGTAGTAATCCCGAACGGTCTTGCCACCCTTACGCAGACCCAGATCATCCAATCGGCTCTCATAGTAGTCAATAACAATTTGATTAAGCTGACCCAAGGTCATACCCGGCTTTGCGTTGGCAATCACCAATTCCTGAGCCGCCAAAACCGTATTGTAAATTTCCTTTTGACGGGGGGAGAACTTTCCGCTTACCGGGAAGCTACGGGAGATATCGCAGCAGTAATTGCCATAGGCGCTGCCCAAATCGATGAGCACCAGCTCACCGTCCTCTACCACCTTATTGTTATCTACATAATGCAGGATTGCTGCCCGTGCGCCGCCGGCCACGATGCTGGCGAAGGCGTGCTGACGAGCGCCTTGTTTCATCAAGGCAAAGTCAAAAGCGCCTTCCAGTTCACTCTCGTTAATGCCGGGATAAGCGTGCTTCATCATACTTTCAATGGCACAGCGCGTATGTTCCTGTGCCTGCCGCATAAAGGTCAGTTCTTCCTCGCCCTTTATTGCACGCATTGCTGCCATATCTCCGTGGATCTCCTCGATGGCAACTGCAGGATAACTTTTTTGCAGCTTACTTGCCAGCACGTGAGCCGGGGTGTCTGCCTGCTCCTTGTGATAGCGCCACAGATCCAGATAAACGTGCAGCTTTCCGCAGCCACGGCCACGCTCAATAATGCTGTTGAGAATATCCTCGAAAGTCTCAACGCTCCGTACAAGCTGGATACCGGAAATTTCCGTTGCCTCCTGCTCACGCATACGGCCGCCGACCCACTTTGCCAAAACCTCGTCGTAGGGCTCAATAAACAGCGTTTCGCTATATTCCCCTGCTGCATTTTTTTGCAGCAGCAAAATCATATTCTCCCGTTCAATGCCGGTGAGATAAAAGAAATTGCGATCCACCACAAAAGGATAGGCAGCATCCAGGGATTTCATGGGCGCTCTGCCGGAGAAAATGCAAATAAGGCAAGGACCTTGCTTATCTGCCATCAATTTCTGCCGACGCTGTGTATAAAATGTATTCATAACAATCTCCATTTCTTATTGTCTGTAAGGCTTTTTATAAGTGCATTATACTCTCATTTGTGTAATTTTGCAAGACCAAACGTTTCTGCCGCAGAACGCCCTCGTACAGACCGTCCTTGCAAAAACCTGCTTCTTTGTAGCCTCGGCTGGCATAATAATGCTCTAATTTCTGATTGCCAATGGCAGAATCCAGGCGCATATAGGTTTTCCCCTGCTGGGCAGTATACTGTTCCGCCATCTCAAGGAAGATGCTGGCTGTCCCCTTTGCCGACGGGTCAGAGGCTAAATGGTGAAGATAGTAAGCATCTTCCGGTTCCGGCCAGCGCTCGTCCTCGTGCAGTAGTGCGCCCACGGATAAAAGCTTTCCGGTCTCACCGTCCACCAAAACAAACAGTTCCCCTTTTTGCCGCCGCATTTCGTAATAATCCGGTGGATAGCGCCGATCATATTTTGTCACGTTCCACTGGCGGATACCTACCTCGTCCATCCACTTAACCCGACGCATAATCAGGGCAAATACCTCCCCAACCTCTTGCGGTGTAGCTTGTCTGAAAATGTACTTTTCTTTCATCTTATTTCCTGCTTTGTGTTTTTCTTTATCATACCATATGATTTCAAAAAAAGAAAGTGCTGTCCATCGACAACACTTTCTTTTGCATCATTGGTAACTTTTCCGATCTCCTCTACCTTAATCACACAATGCCATAGCAAAATCTACCTTGGTAAGGCGTTTTGTGATGAAATCACGGAAAAGGTATTGTATAATGAATTATAATATAAGCACAGGGCTAAGGAGAAAGAATATGGGTATTTTTGATTTTTCGAAGCAACCCGATATCAACAAGGGCTTAGAAGAATTTAAGGAAGCACCTCCACATCTGCCCGAATCCGCAGATTGGAAAAACAAGCAAAAATCACTACCCTTCGCGACATAGATTGATCACGAAAAACACCTGTCCTATGGCAGAATCTGCCGTGGACAGGTGTTCTGTAATTTACATCAATCCCATGCAACAAATGACTACAAGTGCTGTTAGCGTCACTAAGGTGTCGATGGTCACACCGTAAAACATAGGCTTTAGCCCGGCTTTCTTGAAATCCAGCAAGCTGGTGTTCAAACCAATGGCAGCCAGAGCAGTAACCATCAGGAACTTGCTGGCGCTCTTCATTGTGCCGGATACAGTTGCGGGAATCAAGCCCACGCTATTGATGATGGCAAGCAGTAAGAATCCGCCAATGAACCAAGGGATGATCTTCATTATGTTCACTTTCTTGCCGTCACCGGTAGCCTGCATTTCTTTTTTCTTCACACGCACACCGATCCAGGCAAACACCAGCACAGTGGGGATAATGGCGATGGTACGGGTCAGCTTGACCATGGTAGCAAAGTCACCGGCAGCTTCGGAGAAAGCGTAGCCGGAGGCCACCACGCTGGCTGTATCATTGACGGATGTACCGGCCCAAATGCCGTAAGCAATATCATTCATGCCCAAAGCCTTACCCATTAGGGGGTACAGAGCGATCATTACCATATCGAAAAGGAATGTAGAGGACATTGCAAAAGCGATATCCTTATCGTCTGCGTCAATAACCGGTGCAATGGCCGCTACCGCAGAGCCGCCGCAGATGCCTGTGCCAGCAGAGATTAGATTGCTCAGCTTCCAGTTGAGACCAAACAGCTTGCGGATAAAGAAACCTGCACCAAAGCACACAGCAAAGGTGAAGATCATCACGAAGAAGGTCATCTTGCCTACAGACAAAATGGTGCTGACGCTGAGGGATGCACCCAGCAGAATGATGGCGCCCTTCAGAATTTTCTTAGATGTAAATTTCAGCGCAGGCTGAATCCACTTTGGATGGAAAAAGCTGTTGATAATGGTACCCATAAACAGCGCAATGATGGATGCGCCCAGCAGTTCACCGGGAATTACCTTTTCCAGCAGAACAGATGCTGCAGCTACAGAAAAGCAAATCAGAAGTCCCAAGACAAATAAGACCCTTTTTTTGGTTTTAGATTGCATATTGTATCTCCTTGGAATTTTTACTTTATTTTACCACCTTGCATTTACAATAATCCACATATAAAATGGCGCAGAATTAAGTGTGGTATTATATCGATCATAATCAATGATTGTGTTAATGATAAAACCAACAATCAGAAGAACACTTAAACCATAGCAGACCTTTGTTTTATTAAGTTTTTTCATACTGATGACTTCTTTATTAAGTTGTTCAAGTTGGTTTTTGCCATGTTCGTTGCCGTAGAATCTGCAACAAGGGAGCGAGAGGTTAAGCGACTGCAGGAAAAGAATCAGCAGATAAAGGCACTCGCTAAAAACATCGTTTCCGAAAGTCAGACTGTCGGGGAACATCTACGAAATAAAGATATCGAAAACATAGAGAGGATTCTAAGTGAGTACGAACACCTTTTACAAGACTCTCTTGTGGTTATAAATCCTCAATATCACACACCCAAAATCGACCAAAAATCTTATGAAGAAATTTAGTAAAAAAGGGATTGCAATGCAATCCCTTTTTGATCGGGGCAAAACTGGGGTAAATTCGCCTATTTGGCTCTTTACACTACCGAAAAACCCTTGATATTACTGGATTTTCTTAATCCAGGGGCTTCATTGTGGGGAACAGGATGACTTCTCGAATGGTATCTGTGCCGGTAAAGAGCATAACTGCCCGGTCAATGCCCATACCCATACCACCCGTAGGGGGCATACCGTATTCCATCGCATTGAGGAAATCCTCGTCCAGCATTTCCGTCTCGTCGTCGCCACGTTCACGCTGCTCCACCTGCTTCATAAAACGATCTCTCTGATCCATGGGATCGTTCAGCTCAGAGTAGGCGTTGCCCATCTCACTGCGGCAAATGAAGAATTCAAACCGCTCGGTAAGTCTGGGATCAATGGGGCTTCTCTTGGTAAGGGGAGAAACCTCCACGGGATACATGGTAATAAAGGTCGGCTGCACCAAATGCTCCTCAACTCTCTGGTCGAAGCAAGCATACAGGGCATTGCCCCAGGTTTTTTCTGCAGCGTCAGCAAGCTCTACACCCTTTGCCGCAGCAGCAGCAACTGCCTCTGCATCGTCAGAAATGGCATCGAAGTCGATACCCACATACTTGCGTACAGCTTCCACCATAGTCATTCTGGGCCAGCCGGGGGTCAGGTCGACCTCCTCACCCATCCATTGAAGCTTGTAAGTACCCAAATACTTCTGTGCAAAGGTAGTGTAAACGCCCTCAGCAATGTCCATCATATCGTGGAAATCTGCATAAGCCTGATAAAGCTCCACAGAGGTAAACTCCGGATTGTGCTTGGGGTCCATACCCTCGTTGCGGAAAATACGACCAATTTCGTACACCCGATCCATACCGCCGATGATCAGCCGCTTCAGGGGAAGCTCGGTAGCGATACGCATAAACATATCGATATCCAGCGTGTTGTGGTGGGTAACAAAGGGACGGGCAGATGCGCCGCCGGCAATGGTGTTGAGCACCGGGGTCTCCACCTCAATATAGCCCATATTGTCAAGATAATCCCGCAGGTGCTTAATAAACTGGCTACGGATCACGAAATTCCGCTTCACCTCAGGATTGACCATCAGATCCACGTAGCGCTGACGGAAACGGATCTCCTTATCGGTCAGGCCGTGGAACTTCTCCGGCAGAGGCAGCAGAGACTTAGAAAGCAGAGTGACAACCTTTGCCCGAACGGAAATTTCCTCGGTCTTGGTCTTGAAAACCTCACCCTCAACGCCGACGATATCGCCGATGTCGTACTTCTTAAAGCGGTTATACTCCTCCTCGCCCAGCTCGTCAATCTTGACAAAAAGCTGGATGCGGCCGGTGCAGTCCTGCAGGTCGCAGAACATAACCTTGCCCTGGCCACGCTTGCTCATAAGGCGGCCGGCAACCTTTACGATCTTGCCCTCATAGCCTTCATAGTCTGCCTTAATGGCAGCAGAATCAGCGTTAAAGTCATACTTTGTCTGTAAAAACGGATCGCGACCTTCTGCGCGCAGAGCTGCCAGCTTATCGTGACGCACCTGCACCTGATCGCCCAGCGGCATTTCTGCCTGCGGTACAAACTTTGCCATTTTTTAGCCCTCGCGTGTTACAGAGATGACACGCATCTCATAAGCGCCGGAAGGTGCATTGACGATGAACTTGTCACCCTCGCTCTTGCCAACAACGGCGCGGCCGAAGGGAGAATCGTCAGACAGCTTGCCGTTCATAGGGTCAGCTTCCTGAGAGCCGGTGATCTTATAGGTCTTTTGCACGCCTTTTTCGTCCTCGACAACTACCGTGCAGCCAAGGCCGACACGGCCATTGAGTTCGTTCTCGTCCTCGATGATCACAGCGTGGGACAAAATGTTCTCAATTTCAGCGATACGGCCGTAAAGCTTTGCCTGCTCATTCTTAGCAGCATCATACTCGGAGTTTTCGGACAAGTCACCGTAGGAGCGAGCTTCTGCGATCATTGCAGCGATCTCACGCTCACGAGTAGTCTTTAAATAACCCAGTTCCTTTTCCAGGTCAGCCAGACGCAGAGAAGTAATCTTAAATTCCTTAGCCATAGTGAAACCTCTTTCCGTTTCAAAAATTTTCGCAAACAATTATACTGGAAATTTTCCGTCCCGTCAACAAAAAACTGTATTTTTAATGCCTTTCGGGGATATTTTCTTTATTTTGTGCCTTCTGTCAGCACCTTTATTGCCGCCTGGATCTGCGGATCGTCCAAAGGTGCTACCAAACCTGCATAAATTTCAGCTGCAAGCTGCTCGTCGATCTCCACCAACTCCTTCGGCACAAGACCGCCGACATCCGCAAGGCTCACGCCCTTGGGCGTAAAGTATTTACCCACAGACAAGCCCACACCGGAGCCGTCGGGAAGCTGGAAGGTATATTGGAAATTGCCTTTGCCGCAGGTAGGATCGCCAACAACAGTTGCCCAATTATATTCCTCCAGCGCCGCCGCAAAGAACTCCGCAGCAGAGTAACTGTTGCCGTTTACCAGCACCGCCATAGGCATTTCCAGGCACTTTGCGTCAGACCAATCTGTATCTTCCACGCCCCGGTAATCCCGGCTGATAAAGAGTTTTCCTGCAGGCAGCAAATAATCCAAAAGCTCCACGAGCTCATGCTTGTAGCCGCCGGGGTTGTTGCGCACATCAAAAATCAGAGATGTTGCGCCCTGCCCCAGCAAGGCCTCAATGGCAGCAATGCTCTCCTCTGCGCAATGTTCATTAAAATTCTTGATGGTAACAAGGCCAATATTCCCCGGCAGCATCTGGCCGGATGCGACCTGCACCCGAATAACCTGACGGGTCAGCTCAAAGGACATCTTTTCACCGTTCCGCAAAACTTCAACCGTCACCTTTGTTCCTGCTTGACCGCGAATAACATCCCGGCAGGAGGTGATATCCTTACCTACGAAGCTGATGCCCTCTGCGCCCACCAAAATATCACCGGGGCGAATACCGGCCGCCTGCGCGCTGCCACCCGGCTCCACTTGGGTAATGTCAAAGCCATTTTCATCCTCACGGACTTGAACGGTCACACCGATGCCAACATAGCTGTTGGTACTCTGCTCCTGCATATCCGCAAAATCCTCGGCAGGGATATAGTAGCTCCAGCGGTCACCCAAGCCATTTACCATCGCGTCGGCAGCAGCATCTTCCACCGCTTTCTCCAACGCCTCCATATCCACTTTGTCAATATCAATGTAATACTGCTCCAACAGAGTTTTAAGCTGCTCCAGCTTATCATTTCCGTTATATACATACCCACCGGATGTCCCTGTGGTCAACGCCAGGGTGATCACCACAGACAGTGTTGCCACTAAAATGTAGGACAGTGCCGTGGATAGCTCCCGTAGAATTTTTTCCTTTTTTGTCATTTTCTTGCTTCCTTTGCTGTTTTATCAATGAAAATCCAAATAGTCATTTGGATTAACCCAATCCCAAGATTCCGTTTCTTCGTTCCACTTGCGGATGGTAAAATGCAGATGAAATCCTGTAGCTGTTCCGGTTTTTCCTACATAGCCAATGAGCTGACCCATCTCGACCTCCTGGCCCTTTTCCACCACAAATTCTTTCATATGCATATACTGGGTTCGATAGCCATCCTGATGGTCAATGGTAACGATATTGCCGCCACCGGTTGTATCCCAACCGGCGTAGTAAACCACACCTGTCCGGGATGCGTAGATCGGTGTCCCCTCCGGCGCTGCCAAATCGATACCCTTATGCAGTTTCCACTTGCCTGTAACCGGGTGAACACGGTTGCCGTAATCACTGCTGACCCGGGTATAGGCGCAGGGGATTCCCCAAAGAACGCCGTCCTTCATTTGAATATAATCCGTAAACTTAAAATCTAAATACTTCTGCCATTCATGGGGCAGCGTGGGTAATGTACATCCGGTAAAAAGCAGCACGGCTGTCAGTGATAACGCCAATATACACCTTGCGCATCGAGAAACGTATTTTTTCATTTCCTCTCCCCCTTTAATCGGCAGATTTCCCACAGCCCGAAATACGAGCTGTGGGAGCTGGTCACTTTTTATAATAATAAGGCAATTCCAGATAATGGGCAGGATTTACCCAAGTACCATTTTTCTTAATACCAAAGTGCAGGTGCGCACCGGTAGAACCGCCGGTATTGCCTACATAGCCAATAAGCTGGCCGATATACACGAAATCGCCTTTTTTAACGATGTAGGAATCCATATGCATATAGGTGGAAATATACCCACCGTCGTGCTGGATATTGACATAGTTACCTGCACCTTTTTCCTGGAAGCCCACAAAGGTAACCTTGCCGCTGCGGGTAGCATAGATGGGCGTGCCGGTCGGTGCCGTTAAATCCACACCGTTGTGCTTTTTTTCTTTTTCTCCGGTAACCGGGTGAGTACGGTAGCCATAATCGCTGGAACGGCGGCGGTAATCTGTAGGCAGCGCCCACAAAACGCCGTCACTGTCTTTATATGTAGGTCTTTGGTTTTGCAGCTGGGCTTCTTTTTCTGCAATCTCCCGCTTTTCTGCCTCTGTTAGCTCCTCTGCCAGATCTGCCAACCGGTCCATCAGTTCATCGGCAGCATCCTCTTGCTCGCTAAGAAGCTTCTTCCATTCTTCTTCCTTGGAAATCAGTTCTGCCAGAAGGGCATTTGCCTCCTCCCGCTTTTGAGAAAGCTGAAGCTGCTTTTTCTCCATTTCCACCCGGGTGGTGTCCAATGTCTTTTTTTCTTCATCCAACGCCAGCTTTGCAGCCTCTACTTCCTTTGTAGCCTTGTCCAGCACATCGATTTTTCCGGCATCGGCCTCGGCAATTTCCTGAATCATATTCAGTCTATCCAGAAGATCTGAGAAACTATTGGCCTCAAACAGCACAGTCCAGTAGGAAACCGTACCGCCCTCCTCCATAGCTCGAATACGCTCTTTGTATTTTTTGCGCAAATATTCCAAATCTTCATAAGCTTTGTCCAGCTCTGCCTGCTTGTCCGCAATCAAAAGGCTGTACGCCGCAATCCGTTCGTTGGTATTGGCGATCTGACCGGCAATAATCGTTACTTCCTGATCGATCACGTCCTTTTGGGCGATAATCGCTACCAAGTCGTCCCGGTTGTCACTGAGCTGCTGCTCCAGCTCTTTTAAGCTTTCCTCCAACGCAGCCTGCTCATTTTCAAGATTGGCAATTTCATCCCGAATCTCATCGCTGCTTGGCTTTTTCGCAGAAACCGTTGTCGGCAGAAACAGGCCGAACAGCAAAACCAGCAGCAACGCACAGGGAATCACTTTTAATAAGGTTTTTTTCATTCTTTCCTCACACTTTCAGGAACTTTCGGATAGAAACCCAACCGCCAACAATGCCCACAAACAAGCCTGCTACCGTAAACACAGCTGCCACCATCACAAGCATATCCGTAAAGGGCACAAAGCTAAACATCTTGAGCGTATCCATTTTGCTGACCTTGTCCACAACCGTGTCATATAGCAGCCATTCTGCGCCCAGCGCTGCCAGCGCACCGGTAAAGCCCAAGGTCATACCCTCTACCACGAAGGGGCAGCGGATAAAACCGTTGGTTGCTCCCACCATTTTCATAATAGCGATCTCCTCCCGGCGTTCGTGGGTTGCCAGCTTGACCGTATTGAAAATGATGACCAGCGTCACAAACAGCAGTACTGCCGCAATAAACAGCGACGCTGCGATAACAATGTCTTTGATCATCGCAAAGCCCTTCGCCAGCTCAAATGCAGCGCTGACCTTGTCAACACCGTTAATCTTCTCAAGCTGCTTCACCGTTTGCTCGATGAGACGGTTATCCTCCAAAACGACCACATAGCGGTGGCGCAGATCAGAGGCTTCTACACCGGCAAAAGCTTCTTTGTCGCCATTGTTCTTAATGAACTCTTCCAATGCTTCTTCTCGGGAAACAAAGGTCCGATCCTGCACATTGGGAATATTGCTGATTTGGGTGCCAACACTCTTTGCCTCAGCATCTGTCAGGGTATCGCTGACGTAAACAATCACCTCGTTGGTCTTATTTAAATCATCGATCATAATGTTGATGTTATAGGCAAGGCAAATAAATGCGCCGGTGATGAGCAGAGAGAACACGGTAACCGCCCAAGCGGAAAAAGACTGCAAACCGTGGGTAAACAAGCCACGGATACCCTCTTTAAAGAGATACGGAATGTTACTGATTCTCATTGTGCCCCACCTGCCATTCTGTCGCCGACCACATAACCGTTGTTAATTACGATCACACGATTGTTAAACTGTTCTACCAGCTCATGCTGGTGGGTAACGACCACAACTGTGGTGCCTAACTTATTGATCTCCTGCAAAAGCCGCATGATCTCCAGGGCTCTGGCAGGGTCAAGGTTGCCTGTCGGCTCGTCAGCAATAATCGTAGAGGGATTGTTGACCAATGCTCTTGCAATGGCCAGTCTCTGCTGCTCGCCACCGGAAATTTCATTGGGTTTGCGGTGCGCCTTTCCTTCCAGTCCAACCAGCTTTAAAACATATGGCACACGGGTCTTGATTTCCTTCCGCCTTGCGCCTACCACACGCATAGCAAAAGCCACATTTTCATAGACCGTCATATTTTCGATGAGTCGGAAGTCCTGGAAAACAACACCAACCGTACGGCGCAAATACGGAATTTCCCGTCTGCGGATTCGATCCAACTCATAGCCATTGACGTGAATATAACCGGATGTAGGTCTCAGCTCACCGGAAATAAGCTTCATAATAGTGGATTTTCCCGAACCGGACGGACCAACCAGAAATACGAATTCTCCGTCATCGATCTGCAAAGAAACACCTCGCAGCGCCCGGGTATTTCCGTTATAGTCTTTCATTACACTTGCAAATTCTATCATATCTTTATCTCCAAAAAGCTGGTTTTTCTTAATTTTCGCCATCTTTCCATACAGGGAAATTGTACCATACCCCCCTAACCCCTGTCAATAAATTCCCTATTGGAAATTGTAAACAATTTTCCCTAAAAAAGCGGCACTGCAAAAACGCAGTGCCGCCTAACTATATTCAGCGCATATCCTGAGAAGCTAAGTACTTACGGACCATCATTGCCACTTTAAATACAATGGCGTGGTCAAATTTCCGCAGGTCAAGACCGATCTGTTTGTTGATCTTTTCCAGACGGTAAACCAATGTGTTTCTGTGGACAAACAGTTTCCGGGATGTCTCGGAAACATTCAGATCGTTCTCAAAAAATTCGTTAATGGTGTAAAGCGTCTCCTGATCCAGAGAATCAATGGAATTTTTCTTGAACACCTCAGACAGGAAAATATCACACAACGTCGCTGGCAGCTGATAGATCAGTCTGCCGATACCCAGGCTCTCATAATTGATAATGGTTTTTTCATTATCAAAAACCTTGCCCACATCAATGGCTGTCTGCGCTTCCTTAAAGGCATCAGCCAGCTCACGCAAATGCTTTGCAACCGTGCCAATACCGATGACCGTATCCAGCTCCAATTCTTTTTTCAGCAATTTCGCAATGTCCTGTGCAATGCACTCCAGTTCCTCTGCGGAGGGTTCCTGAACAAACTGCTTGATCACAGCAACATCCGTTTCATTGATGCTCAGCACAAAATCGTCCTGCTTATCCGGGAACATACCGGAAACAAAGTCAACAGCCGTTACGTCCGCACAGCCTGCCTGCCGGATCAAAAATACTGCACGGGGCGCATCTGTGGCAAACCGCAACTCTTTTGCGCGGACATAAATATCACCGGGCAGGATATTGTCCATAATGATATTTTTTACAAATGTGCCACGATCATGCTTTTCTTCATAGGAGATCTTAGCATTGCTCAGCGTTACACAGATCACACCGCACAGGCTGCGAGCCATTTCATCTTCACCTGCACAAAAAACTGCATATTCCAAAACACCGCTGTCATTGACCATTCCCAAAAATGTTTTTTGGTTATAAGATACGATTTGATTGGAAACGCCATTCATCCGTATGGCAGCTTCCGTCCATCGCTCGCCCATCAAAGAAACATCTGTACAGGCAACTACACTGCCTTCGCTGTCGATAACGCCAACAGTTCTCTTTGTGGTATCCTTCAGCTGGGATATAACATTTTGAAACACGCTATGAGACATACCGCTTCCTCCTTAAATAATGCACAATGCTCATTTATGTATAATTTTAATAATATTATATACACGTTTTTTACAAATTGCAAGGCTTGTTTGACATTTTATTGCAAAAACCCCATTGGTTTTTGTTAAAATTCCCGAAGCATGCAAAGCCGCTTCGGGAAAATACATATAATTTATGGTCATAATGCCAACATTTCTTCTGCCGACAACTCCCGTACCGCCCCACGGGGTAAATCACTCAAGGCCAGTGCTCCCTCCTGGCGGCGTTCCAAGTAGGTCACGTGCAAGCCTCGGGATGCCATCATCCGTCGCACCTGATGATATTTCCCTTCGCAGACGGTAATCAAGCTTTCCCCTTCCCCTAAGGGTTGCAGGGTCGCCGGCAGGCAAACCGTTCCGTCCCGTAAAGTGACACCCTGGGCAAAAGCTTCCACATCTTCTTCCCCGGCAGTCCCCTCGTGCCGGGCATAGTAAACTTTTTGCACACCTTTTTTTGGACTTATCAGCCGGTGAAGCAAATCCCCATCATTTGTAAAGAGCAAAAGCCCCTCGGTTTCTTTGTCCAACCGACCAATGGGATGCAGATCCCAGGCAAGCATTTCCTTTGGCAGCAGCTCCATAACGGTTTTCTGAGTCTCATCTGTCCGGGCAGTCACATAGCCTGCAGGTTTATTAAGCATTACCACAACTATGCCCTTTTTACCAACCGTTTCTCCGTCCAGGCAAATTGTCGCATCCCCTTCTATTTTTGCGCTGCCGTCACGGATGACGTTTCCATTTACCGTCACACGGCCGGTTTTTAATATTTGCTTCACCTGACTGCGGCTGCCAACGCCTGCATCGCAGAGGAATTTATCTAATCTTTCCATAATTCTTCCCCATAATTTCAGTATATTTTCCCTTGCACCGGAATAGGTTGTATCGGTAACAACCAACGGGAGGGATATTTATGATGTTTATGACCCCAAAGGTCGATGCCAAAAAGACCGCCATTATTTTAGCTGCCATAGCAGGTGTGATTTTAGCATTCATTCTGCTTTTCGGCGGCGACGACAGCGCCCAAACAGCCGCAGGAAATCTTGCCAGCAATGACGCCCGGGTAGAGTACTTAATGGGGCTTGGTTGGGAAGTACACGCTTCGCCCGTAGAGTCCGGTCAGGTTCGCATTCCAAAAGAAAGCACCGAGGTTTACGACCGATATAACGATCTGCAAAAGATGCAGGGCTTTGACCTGACAAATTTCGCAGGAAAAACCGTTATGCGCTATGTCTACAAAGTGACCAATTACCCCAATTCTACCGAGCCGGTCTACGCAACCTTGCTTATTTACAAAAACCAGGTCATCGGCGGTGATATCACCGATACTGCCCCCAACGGTGCCATACGTGGGCTTCTAAAAGATACCACACAGTAAGTATATTTTACCACATCTACCCGCACTTGACAAGTGCGGGTAGATGTGCTATCCTCGTTTCAGCAAAGGTTTCAGGGCAGGGTGAAATTCCCGACCGGCGGTAAAGTCCGCGAGCGAGCATTCGCAGAATCGGTGTAATTCCGATACCGACAGTAAAGTCTGGATGAAAGAAGCACTTTGGGCATATCCTTTTGTACAGATTGCGCCCTGAGTGTCCACTCTCGGCGTATTTTTTGTATACAGGCGGTATGTTTATGGAAAAATTATGGTTAACACTTCGGGATAATCTCCTATTTGTTGCAGTTTGTGTTTTGATTGCAGCAGCCCTCATTTTCATAGCCAAGCTTACAGAGCGCAAGCTCTCTGTACGGCGCGTTTCTTTGACCCGGCGGTTGTGCCTTATCGCCATTTGCGGCGCCATTGCCGCCATTGTCCACCTTTTCGATTTTGCGCTCCCCTTTTTGGCGCCCGGGTTTTATAAGCTTGACTTTTCTGAAGTGCCGGTAATGCTTTGTGGCTTTTATCTTGGACCCTCTGCCGCCATTGTCTGTGAAGGCTTAAAGATTCTTATAAAATTGGTGATGGTGGGCACAAGCACCGCCTTTGTGGGAGATTTTGCTAATTTTGCCGTGGGATGCAGTTTTGTGCTTCCTGCCACCATAGTTTATCACGGAAATAAGAGCCGAAAAAGTGCATTTTTTGGCCTTATATCGGGCACAATTCTTTTGACGATCTTTGGCAGCGCCTTTAACGGCGTCTATCTGATCCCGAAATTTTCCGAGCTTTACGGTCTGCCGCTGGATGCCATCATAAGTATGGGCAGTGCCATTAATGGCAGCATCACTTCCCTGTCTACTCTTGTGATTTTTTCTGTCGCGCCCCTGAACCTAATAAAAGGCATCAGCATTTCTTTGCTCACCCTTCTACTTTACAAAAAAGTGGCCCGTCCACTTTTTGATAAACGATTATAAACGGAGGTAATCTTATGGAATATGTATGCGATGTATGCGGTTGGGTCTACAACGAGGAACTGGGCGACCCCGATAACGGCATTGCTCCCGGCACTGCCTTTTCCGATCTGCCTGAAGATTTTGTATGCCCCCTTTGCGGTGTCGGCAAGGACGACTTTTCCAAGAATTAACATGAAAAGTCCCGGCATCTGCCGGGACTTTTCCTTTTCCTGAAAGGAGCAAATTATGGAGCTTGTATTACTTACCGCTTTAGGCGTTGGCGGCGCAACTGTCGTTGGCGCTATCATCGGCTTTTTATTTAAAAAGCAATCCCACAAATTTTCTGACATTGTACTCTCCTTTGCCGCCGGCGTTATGCTTGCCGCAGCTGTTCTGGGTCTTATTCTTCCGGCTTTGGAATATGGCGGCAAAAGCGGCCTTTTTATTACCGTTTTGGGCATATTTGCAGGCGCTTTTTGCCTGAACCTTATCGACAAGGTCGTACCCCACCTGCACAAAATGGTAGGCGCCGACATTGAAGATCACAATAACGCCAACTTAAGCAAGGTCTTGCTGTTCGTCACCGCCATTGCTATTCATAATCTGCCCGAGGGCATTGCCGCAGGCGTGGGCTTTGGCTCAGGAAATGAAGCCCAGGCACTGCTGATCGCAGGCGGTATTGCGCTGCAGAACATCCCCGAAGGTATGGTCATCATCGGCCCGATGCTGGCCGCCGGTGTATCTCCCAAAAAGACCTTTATTTGCGCCGCCCTTACCGGTGTGGTAGAAATCATCGGCACCCTGATCGGCTACCTTGCCGTTTCTGTTGCCACAGCAATTTTACCCTTTGCCCTTGCCTTTGCCGGTGGCACGATGCTCTACGTGATCAGCGACGAAATGATCCCCGAAACCCACGCCCACGGCAGCGAACGGGGCGCTACTTATGCTCTGCTGGTCGGCTTTTGCGTAATGCTTATTTCCGATGTTCTGCTGGGCTGATTTCATTGACAATGGTGCAAAAACGATATACAATAGCTGCATCTACTTTTTGAGGTGAATTTTATGGAACTGCATCCCGAAACCCTATGCATTCAGGCCGGCTATACCCCCGGAAACGGCGAGCCCCGGCAAGTACCCATTATCCAGAGCACAACCTTTAAGTACAGCACCTCTGAGGATATGGGCAAGCTTTTTGACCTGGAAGCAGAAGGTTATTTTTACTCCCGTCTGCAAAACCCCACTTGCGACCACGTCGCTGCCAAGATCTGCGCTTTAGAAGGCGGTGTTGCCGCTATGCTCACCAGCTCCGGTCAGGCTGCAACCTTCTATTCTATTTTCAATATCGCAAGCTGCGGCGACCACGTCATCGCCAGCTCTGCCATCTATGGCGGCAGCTTCAATTTGTTCTCTGTGACGATGAAAAAGATGGGCATTTCCTTTACCTTTGTCAGCCCCGACTGCACTGAGGAGGAGCTTAACGCCGCTTTCCAAGAAAACACCAAGGCTGTGTTTGGTGAGACCATCGCAAACCCCGCCCTGTCTGTTCTGGATATTGAAAAATTCGCAAAGTGCGCCCACGCCCACGGTGTACCGCTGATCGTGGATAATACCTTTGCCACCCCCATTAACTGCCGCCCCTTTGAATTTGGCGCAGACATCGTGACCCACTCCACCACCAAGTATATGGACGGCCACGCAGCAGTGCTGGGCGGCTGTATCGTCGATAGCGGCAACTTTGACTGGATGGCGCACGCCGACAAATTCCCCGGTCTTTGCACTCCCGACGAAAGCTACCACGGCATCGTCTACGCAGAGCGCTTTGGAAAGGGCGCATTTATTACCAAGTGTACCGCCCAGCTTATGCGTGACTTTGGTGCAATGCAAGCGCCCCAAAATGCTTTTATTTTGAATTTGGGTCTGGAAAGCCTGCCTTTTAGAATGAAGCAGCATTGCCAAAACGCTGACAAGATCGCCCGTTTCCTACACAATCACGAAAAGGTAGCTTGGGTACGGTACTGCGGCCTTGAGGACGACCCCTATTACGCCCTGGCACAAAAGTATTTGCCAAACGGTTCTTGCGGTGTTATCTCCTTCGGTCTGAAATCCGGCAGAAAGGGCGCAGAAATCTTTATGAAGCATCTGAAGCTGGGCTCTATTGAAACCCACGTAGCCGATTCCCGTACCTGTTGCCTCCACCCGGCCAGCTCCACTCACCGGCAGATGTCGGACGCGGAACTGGATGCCGCCGGTGTCGGCGCAGACCTGATCCGCCTCTCCTGCGGTCTGGAAAACAGCGATGACCTGATCGCTGACATCGCCCAGGCATTAGAAAACGTGTAAAGCATCCCCCCACCGACTGGTGGGGGGATGCTTTTTATTTATAGTCCAATGAAAACTGCCAACATCAAGAAGGCAAGGGACATAACCAGCAAAAGAAGCTGGAACAAAATGGTTTTCTTGAACCACTGGGCAAAGCTCACATCGGCAAGGCCAAGGCCAACCAACAGCGTGCCACAGGTGGGATACAACACGTTTGTATATCCGTCAGCAAACAGGTAAGTCAGAATGATAACGGTTTTGCTGATGCCCTCAATGGGTGCAAGGGTCAGCATCGGGATAATGAGCACTGCCTTTGCAGATGCGCTGGGAATAAAGAATTCAATGATCAGCACAAAGGCATACAAAATTACCACCGCAAGATAGGGAGAAATGTTTGTGACAGAGTTATAGAAATAATGGAAAATTGTATGTAGGATATTGCCCTGCTGGGCGATATAGGTAATGCCAAAGGCGATCATAATGATCACAATAGAGGGAAGAACATCCTTAACACCCTTTACAAAGCATTTGCCGAGGCTTTTGTAGGTGCCCAGTAAAAGCTTGCCAACGATCACAGTACCAACGATAAAAGCAGCTGCCATAAATACCATCGCCAGAGAACGCAGCGAATCGATTGCCGTTGTAACGATTACGGACAGAAGGGCGATGGAAAACAGTACCGTGATCATCTTTGCCTTGCGGATATCCTCTTTGTGTTCCTCCTGGGAAACCATTGTAAAGTTTTGCAGGTCGAACTTTTGCGTTGCGTTTTTCTCATCACGCTTGGCAAGGAATGTCAAAAACAGCGCTGTTATCACGTACATTACTGCAAAGATGATGCAGCGATACCACATACCGTCGGTGATGCTGACGCCTGCGGCAATAGACGCTGTGCCAATGGTCAAGGGATTGGTAATGGCCGTGGTAAAGCCAACGCCCGATGCAATCAGTACAAAAGAAATCGCTGTAAAACGAGACCAATTCAGCGCCGTGCAAAGCATGGCAAAAATCGGATACAAAATCAGCAGCTGCTCCTGCAGGCCAAACACAGCAGACAATAGCATAATAACCGCTGTGATGATCCAGATAGCAACAAAGCGCTTTGCGTGTAGCCGCTCCATAATCACTCTGACCAAAGCGACCAATCCACCGCTTTCCTCCAGCACCTTAAACGTACCGCCAAGGACAAGCAGCAGTGCAATGATCATAATCATATTTGCGCTGTTGCTGCCCAGCACCAAGGCCTCAAAAGGAGAAGTCAGCCAGCGCCACACAGGAAGCCGGGAAGCGTTTTCATCTCCGGCAAGCTCCCGGTAAGAATCAATAACGATCTGCTTGTTCAGTTCTTCCTCCGTGGTGTACTGATAAAAGGGCAGCTCGCCTTTGGCAGCATCGGTGGTATAGATCGTGTACCGTCCAGCCGGAATTACAAAGGTAAGCACGCCGACGAACAGCAACACTGCCAACAAGATAGCAACCACAGTGATGAAGCTTTTCAGTCCGAATTTTACTTTGACATCCATTTCTTTAGATGTGTTCATAAATTTCTCCTTTCCCGTAGGCGTCCTCGCAAGCGGAGCGCCACTTTTTGTCGTAAAGATTGTGTATTTCCTCGGATGCAAGCGTCCATTTGATAAGACTCTGATCCTTTTCATCGGGAATCAGCATATAGTAATCGTTGTTGTAGTAAAATTCCAAATATCCTTTTGTGGAACAAGTAAGGGAGTATAGAGATATTGCCGGAAAATCAAAGTCTGCCTTTTCCCCGTTAAGCGTTCCCTCAAAGGAAAGTCCACGGCTTGTAAGCTGCGCCTGTCCTACCGACAAGACGTTTCTGTTTTCCGGCGCTTTTTTCAGCTTATCCAGCCTTAACGTACAAAGGCTGCCCTTTAATGTCATTTCAAAGCCATCGCCTTTGACTTCCTTTGCCACACATTTGCGCTGCCATTTGTACCACAAATCGATATCCTCAGGGCAGTTTTTACTGCTGCTGATCAAATCGTAATATTCATTGATCTGCACCCGGAAGCCGCAGCCCCGGCATACGACGGTATCGTTTTCAACCTGCAATGTGTGCTCTGCTTCGCAGTCAGGGCATTTATAGAGGATTTTGTCAATGCCGTAAGCATTGGGCTTTTTGCCTATGTATGGATTGCGTGCAGTTTTGTTAAACGCAAAATCGTTATAGTTGATTTTCTCCAGAAGTGTATTGTAAATTTGCTCCTCTGTAAGTTCCTCCAGCATTTGAGGCGTGAACGCCAAACTGTAACTTACCCCGATATATCCTTTTTTGCGGTCAGATGAGTACCGATTGGTTGCAAGATATGCGCCCTTTGTGGTGCAAATTACGACATTCGCCTTGCTGCGCTTAATAAAGGATGTGGTCGCAGGATTGATGGGGTGGGTGCTTCCGCTTGTGGATTGAATTCCCTCGGGAAAAAGTCCAAGGGCGCCATTGCGCCTAAGTACCCCAAACATTTTCTTTACGCTCACGATATCCGGCTGGTATAAGTATTTGGAGATCACCCCAAGCTCCAGCAAAATACGGTAAATTCCTTTTTGCAGCACGTTCTGAAAGCCACAAACCATATTGATGTCCTTGCGCCCGAAACCGTAAAGGGTGTAGATAAATTCCAGCCGGGCTGCGTGGGAAGAAAGTAAAATTACCGGCTGATCCTTGATGGTTTTTGGATCATAGTCGTAGTGGAATTCCACCTTATACACTTTGTTGAGAATTCCCAAAACCCACATACCGACAGACATAAGAAAGGGATTGGGCTTTTTAATTTTCCGGTTTATCAGCCTTGTCTTTAAGTTGTTTTCCATTTATGAAATATCCTTTTCCCTTTGCATTTGCCAAAAATCTTGTATAAATATACCAAAAGTAAAGGTATTGTATCACAAAAAGAAAAAAACCGCAACCTTAATTAAAGTTGCGGTTTTTTGGCCAATAACTGCAATTTTGATACAAATTAGCATTTGAACGAGCGCTTAAACTTTTTCAAAAAATTCAACGCTTCCTTTGTAGCTCCTACCGTTTCCGAATACCCTTTACTCTTTAACAATCGCGTTAAAGGTCCGACGTAATTGGGATTTAACATTTCGGTTGCGGCATGATATACGTTTATGGCATCATTTGGTTTTCCTTGCTTGGAAAAAATTATAATTTCCGCAATATATCTGTAAAATGCTTTCTTCTGAAATGCTTGGCTAAATTCACTTGCTTGAACTGCAATATTATAATATTTTTGCAAATCATCCGTATAGTCAAAATCTGCAATGTGCATTTCCATACGCATCATATGGAAGGCATACTCGGCTTCATAAGAATCTCGGTTATTCTTATCAATAGCGAGCAACGCATTACGATAAGAAGAAAGCGCTTCATGGTAATTACTGTTCTGTTCAAAAACAATGGCAATATTATGATATGAGCGCATACGATCAACCCAACTATCACCATACTGTTCCAAGCCGTATTCCATTAGGGCGATGGCTTGTTTGTGAAATTTCGGTTTCATAGCAACGGCGGTCGTATAGCAATGCTGGCAACGGCTGGCTTTTGGCACACGCCGCAGAGCCGCCTTAAACAGTTCGATCATTTCTTCTGAACAATCGCCCTTTATCAGAATTTCTTCAATTTCAGCTATTTTCAACCCGATCTCCCCTCTTTGACGGTATTATATCACAAAAAGAAAAAAACCGCAACCTTAATTAAAGTTGCGGTTATTCTTTGGCGGAGAAGGTGGGATTTGAACCCACGCGACGCTATAAACGCCCTACGAGATTTCGAGTCACGCCTCTTCGACCACTTGAGTACTTCTCCAAAACATAGGCATTATACCAATGCTTGCGAAAAAAATCAAGGCTTTTTCGCAAGGGCAATAACTGCGCCCATTTTCTCCATCATAAGCTCGTAATTTTCCCGTCTGTGAGGAATAAGGCAACCGGAGCAGTCCTTAATGCCGCCCTCGGTATAGCTAAAGTTACCGCCGCATTTATCCCCCAAGGCATACAGGGGACAATAGCAAAACAGGCAGTTAAAGTCTTCGGTACTGCCGCATTTATGGCAAGGGAAATATTCGCATTTTTCATTTTGGAAAAACTTATAATGCTCCATTTTACGCTCCTTCAAATTCTGTCCAAGGATACTCCTTGGGCGGTTGGGCGGTAAATACCATTTTTTCGCCGCTTTTTGGGTGGAAAAAGCCGATTTTTGCAGACCATAGGGCGATTTCGCAATCATCCTCATTCAGGCTATACTTCCTGTCGCCCACCAAAGGAAGGCCACGGGAAGAAAACTGGGTGCGAATCTGATGGGTGCGCCCGGTAATAAGCTGGATGCGCACCTTTGTCAGCTTATCTGTTGCTGCAACGGTTTGATAGGTTAAAATCGCCTCCTGCACACCTTTTGCCATTTCTGTCACCACATAGGTCTTTTTCTCCTGCTTGTTCCGCAGAAGCAGGTCTGTCAGGCGGCCACTGTCTTTTTCGGGTCTACCGTGAATAACAGCCACATATTCTTTCTCAAAGCTGTCCTCACGAATTTGCCGGGAAAGCTCCGACGCAGATTCTGCATTTCGTGCCAGCACCATAAGGCCGGAAACCACCCGATCCAGGCGGTGGACTGTGCGAATTTCTCCGCCCAATTCCTGCCGCAAAAGCTCCGGCATACCACCCGGCTCGTCGGTAGACAGCACACGGGGCGGCTTAATGGCAACCACAATATGTTCATCACAATATAGAATTTCCATAAGCCACTCCCTTCTTTTCTTATGATAACAAAAAGGCTCCCTCGTGTAAAGAGAGACTTTAGGCGGCACAAATGTGCCGCCCGCTGCTTATTGCATTTCTTCTTTGACGATTTTTTGCATTTCGTCCCATTTTTCTTCCATATCCGCCACCAGCTTAAACTGGGTACGGGCACGATCCAAATTATGGCCGTCCCGATGGATGGAGAAGTAATTGTCACCGTCTAAGTAATCTGTCAGGAATCGGATGCCGCACTCCATAGTAAGGGTCTTTGCGCCCAGGGGCATATATTCCAGTTCCTTTTCTGTCAGGCCCGGACAGGCCTTTATGTAGCCACGGGTAAAGATGCGGAACATATGTAAATCCAGCTTCATTTTGGAAAGGTCCTGCTCGTCCTCCGCTGCAGTGGCCGCACCGAACCGAATGGCATCACCGTAGTCGTATAAGCTTGAGCCGGGCATAACCGTATCCAGGTCAATAACGCAGAGCGCTTTCCGGGTCTTTGCGTCCAGCAAGACGTTATTGAGCTTGGTATCGTTATGGGTCACTCGCAAAGGAAGCTCACCGGAAACAAGGGCATTTTGCAAAATAGACATTTCTTTTTCCCGCTGGAGGACAAATTCGATCTCCGGCATCACCTTTGCTGCCCGATGCATAGGATCCCGGGCAAAGGTTTCCCGGAAAATACGGTATCGATCCGGGGTGTTGTGGAAATTGGGAATGGTCTCGTGGAGCTTTTCTGCCGGGAAATCGGCAAGCATTTGCTGGAAAGTACCGAAACCGATGGCGCTCTGGTAAAAATCCTCATCTGTTTCCGGCAGCTGCAGGCAAATGCTGCCCTCCGTAAATTCCAAAACACGCCAATAGGCCGCTTGGGCACGGAGGAAGCTCTCTCCGCCAAGGGTTTTCACCAAAGTCAGTACGCTGCGGGGATCCTCTGCTTTCTTGCGCAGAAATTCTGTGATCGATGTGATATTTTCCATCAAACCCTCTACATCCTTAAAGGTTTGGTGGTTGATCTTCTGAAGAATATAACGCCGTCCGCTGGCGGTCACAACAAGATAAGAACCATTAATATGACCGCAGCCATAAGGGTCACAGGAAACCGGCTCTGCATCTAACCGAAAACCCCGTAAAATCGCAAATAACGTTTCGTTCATAGCATCAAATACCTGTCAATTCTTTAAGCTTTTGGGCAATGTCTGTTTGCTCCCAGGGCTGGTCGTCTACGCCGAAGTGGCCTTCCAGGGCGGTCTTGCCGTAGATGGGTGTGCGCAAATTCAGCTTGCGGATAATGCCGGCAGGGGTCATATCGCAGGTCTTGCGAAGCAGCGCGGTCATTTCCTCATCGGCAATTTTGCCCGTGCCGTAGCTGTCTACTCGCAGGGAAACAGGCTCTGCCACGCCGATGGCGTAAGCAAGCTGCACCTGTACCTGCTGGGCGAGACCGGCTGCAACCAAGTTCTTTGCCATATAGCGGGCCATATAGGCCGCGCTTCTGTCTACCTTGGTGGGGTCTTTTCCGGAGAATGCACCGCCACCGTGGGAGAAATAGCCGCCGTAGGTATCCACAATGATTTTGCGGCCGGTAAGACCGGTATCCCCATTGGGGCCGCCGATGACGAAATTGCCGGTAGGGTTAATATGAATATTGGCAACACTCTCCAAGGAGAAACCGTACTTATTGAGAACAGGGGCGATGATCTCGCTCTTAATGTAAGCACGCAGCTCCTCTAAAGTAATGTCTGCGCTGTGCATTACGGAAACAACCACCGTATCGATGCCCAGAACGTTGCCTTTTTCGTCAAACTCCACGCTGACTTGGGTCTTGCCGTCGGGACGGATAAAGGTCTTTTCTGCCTTTGCCTCTGTCAGGCGGTTGGAAAGGGCTCTGGAGAGGGCAATGGGCAGGGGCATCAGCTCGGGGGTCTGGGTGCAAGCGCCGCCAAACATCATACCCTGATCGCCTGCGCCGCCAACAGCATCGTTGGTGCCCAAAGCAATATCTGCCGACTGGGTATGAATTTTGCAGAGGATTTCCACGGTATCTGCGCAGAAGCCCTCTCCCTCACGGGTATAGCCGATCTTGCGAATGACCTCACGGGCAACAGCGGCATAGTCCACCTGCGCCTTTGTGGTGATCTCACCGCAGATGACGCAAAAATCTGTAGTAACCATAGTCTCGCAGGCAACACGGCTGCCAGGGTCTTGCGCTAAGCAAGCGTCCAAAATGGCATCAGAAATGCTGTCTGCCACTTTATCGGGGTGACCGCAGGTCACGCACTCAGATGTAAATAATCTTTTTTCCATAATTTTATTCCTTTCGACAAATAAAAATACGCACACCGAAGATTCGATGTACGCGTCTTTATCGAACCCTCATCTTTCGTTGCCGCCGGATTTGGCACCTTGCTTTCGTAGGTTGCCGGGTTTCATCGGGCCGATCCCTCCACCGCTCTTGATAAGGCTGTATGCATTTTTCTCGGGTATCTTATCATATTTTCCCGATTTGTCAAGAGTTTTGTTCACAAACACTTATAGACTTTTCCGAAAAAAGCTGTTATATTAAGGAAAGTACCAAAGGAGATGAGTGTTTTTTGAAAAATTTACGCCAAAAATTTGAACGTTTTTGCTATCGCAACCGAACCAAAGGCATTTCCAACCTGATGCTTTTTATTACCATCGGCTCTGCCATTGTTTATTTGTTCACAGAGTTTTCCGGCAACTACGCCCTTTATTATGCGCTTCGGTTTGACCGCGACCTGATCCTGCAAGGACAGGTGTGGCGGCTTTTCAGCTTTGTCTTTGTTTACAATGCCGGCAGCCTTCTGGCAACCGCTATCAGTCTTTTCTGTTACTATTCTTTAGGCAGAGCGATGGAGAACCTGTGGGGTACATTCCGTTTTAACCTGTACTATTTCACGGGTATCCTTTTAATGGTGCTCTATGCCTTTATTTTTGATTTGGAAGCCAATATCTTCTATTTGAATATGAGTTTGTTCCTTGGCTACGCCACCCTTTATCCCAACACCAGTTTTCTGCTGTTTTTCATTATCCCTGTTAAGGCGTGGATCTTTGGCATTTTGTACCTGGCGCTGTTCCTCACAGAGCTTTTGGTTTACCCATTCCCCTACAATCTCTTCCCTGTGGTAGCCCTTGCCAACTATTTTCTGTTCTTCGGCAAGGATGTGCTCAACCTCATCCCTATCACTTGGAAAGCCAACTCCCGACGTGTATTTCGAGGCAGAAAAAAGGGGCAGCCGAAAGTCATTCCCTTTCCCTCTGCCGGCTCTTACGAAGCTACCACAGCTTCCGTAAAAGCGCCCTACACCCACAAATGTACCGTTTGCGGCAGAACCGATGTTTCTAACCCCGAACTGGAATTCCGGTACTGCTCCCGCTGCAACGGCTACCACTGCTATTGCGAAGATCACATCAACAACCACACCCACGTTGAATAAGCAAAGTCCGCAGAGATCACTCTGCGGACTTTTTTGCGTATAAACACATTTCGTATTTGATTCCGTTTTCCTCGCCGGAACAAAGAACCTCTTGCAAAACCCAATCCGGGTCTTTGTCTAAATCCGGGAAATAAGTATCAGACCCCGGGCAGGTATGCACCTTGGTGACATAAGCCCTGCTGCACAGCGGCAGCATCTGTTTATAAATACTGCCGCCACCAATGACAAACACTTTTTCATCATCCTTAGTTTGTGCATAGGTTTCCTCTGGGCTATGGCAAACAGCAAATCCGTCGAGGGTCATATCCTGCCGAGAAAGCAGGATATTTTTTCTGCCCGGCAAAGGCTTTTGCCCCGGGAAATCCGCAACTGTCTTTCTTCCTGCGATCACCGTGGCGCCACGGGTGGTTTCCCGAAAAAATTTCCGGTCTGCAGACAATGCGATTGGCTGGGTGCCACAGCAGCCGATACCCCAATCATCATATACAGCAACAATTAAATCCATATTTTACCTCTTCCGCCGCTTACGCAGTCCCCCTTCCCCAAAGGGGAAGGTTTGTTAAATTGCCATCGGTATCTCAAATTCAAAGGGGTGGAACTGATAGTCCTCCACCGTAAAGCTATTCTTGGTAAAATCGTAGAAATCGGTAACCGACTTATCCAGAGTTACCTTGGGCGCAGCAAAGCCTTCCTTTTCCAGCATCGCCTTGACAGCCGGAATATGCCGGTCATAAATATGGCAATCGGCAATCACGTGTACCAACTCACCGGCTTCCAACCCGGAAACCTGCGCCATCATCATAAGGAGCATGGCATACTGGCACACATTCCAGTTATTTGCCGTCAGCATATCCTGAGAACGCTGGTTGAGGATACCGTTGAGGGTATTACCGGTCACATTGAAAGTCATCGAATAGGCGCAGGGATAGAGATTCATCTCGTGCAGATCCTGGAAATTATAGATATTGGTCATAATTCGACGGGATGCCGGATTATTCTTCAGGTCAAACAGCACCCGGTCGACCTGGTCAAATTCACCCTCTTTATATTGGTGCTTAATGCCCAGCTGATAGCCATAGGCCTTGCCGATGGTACCGTCCTCACCTGCCCATTCGTCCCATACGTGACTGCCCAAATCGCAGATGCGGTTGGACTTCTTCTGCCAGATCCACAAAAGCTCGTCCAATGCAGACTTCCAGTATGTACGACGCAGGGTCATAAGGGGAAATTCCTCTTTTAGATTATAGCGGTTTACCACGCCGAATTTCTTAATGGTATGGGCAGGTGTGCCGTCCTCCCAACGGGGGCGTACATCTAAACCTTCATCAGAAAATCCGTTTTCCAAAATATCCAAACAAGTCTTTTTGTAAAGTTCGTCTGCGTAGCTCATATCTATCCACTTCCTCTTTCTAAAATAGGCTGGGGGTTGCTTTGTGTAATGCGTAAATATCCAAAAGGTCGGTATTGTTAATTGCTGTTGCGCCACGGGCGCACAGTTCCTGCTGGGATTTGCTTTGGTCAGCGAAGCAAAATACCGGTGACCAGTTATGGCGCAAATTCTTTTCTGTTCCGCTCCAAGTACCGCCGGTTTCCAGACCGCACTGGGCAACAAACACGCCGCCGGTAGGAAGCGCGTGAATCACCCGATTTCTGCTCAACGCCCGATAGCCGGAAAAAGGAAAATCGTAACCGTCCTCGGACAGATATAATATATTCCCCTCCGGGTTCCGATCTTGCAAGCGGTCTGCCACAACGCTAATGACCTTACCGCCCCACTGCAGGCAGCTATCTTGCGCCTCCCGATCTGCGCCACGGGCGTTTCCGGATATGAGGGTGTAGCCCTGAAGCGCTGCCTGGCGGCCAACTTCCCGGGCAAATTCCCGATTTTCTTCTCTAAGATCCCGGCTTCCCACAAGGGAAATGGCCGGTGTCTGTAAAATTTCCAAATCACCTTTTGCCCAAAGGCTTCCCGGTGCTTCCAAGCGCAGCCGTCTGCGCAGTGTTTGGGGATACCCTTCGCTGACTCGGGTCAGGGGCACACAGCCTTCTTTTTCTCCCCTGCGAACATAGCTGGTAAGGAGCATTTCGTCCTGCAAAAGCGCAACGATCCGTTCTGCCATCTGGCGGTTATAGCCCAAAGATAACAGGTCACTTTCCTGTAATTCCCGTTCCGGCTTATCTATTTCCAAATAACCGGCCTTCACGGCAAGATCTCTAAATTGCGCAACGGTCAATGTGCGGCGGCTCTCATTTCCCAGCTTTGCGGTCAACAGCAGGAAACCCGCCTCCCGGGCGTTCAACGCAATCGCCGCTTAGGCGGCATTGGCGCTTTTATTTCTTCTTTCGTCAGCACACCATCTTCAGACAGCACCATAGGTTCAATGCTGTAGTTGCTGAATTTTGCAATTTCGTCCAGTTTTGCCTTCTCCGGGAAATTTCCGATGATCGACCAGGCAACGCCCTTTTTCTTTGCTCTGCCTGTTCTTCCGATACGATGGACGTAGTATTCGTTTTCCTCAGGAATATCAAAATTGATGACGCACTCCACATCATCCACATCGATGCCACGGGAGGCAACATCTGTGGCAATCAGAATCGCCAGCTTTCCCTCCCGGAAGGAGAGCATTGTCTTTTCTCTCTGGCTCTGGCGAATATCCCCGTGGATACAATCGCAATCCGCGCCCGCCCGACGGAAATCGTCAGAAAGGCGCTGGCACATATGCTTGGTGTTGCAGAAAATAATCACCCGTTCATACCCCTGCGAACGCATAAGGCGCAAAGTCGTTTCCGCTTTCTGCAAGGGGGAAACGGTCAAGCTGTACTGCTTGATATCCGGGCGGTCTTCTTTTTTCGGCTCGACGGTAATCTCCACCTCATCCCGTTGGTACATCCAGGAAACGGTCATGACCTCTTGGGAAATGGTAGCGGAAAACAGGCCCAAATTCTTGCGGTTTTTCACCTTTTCAATGATTTTGGTCACATCTTTGAAAAAGCCCATATCCAGCATCCGGTCTGCTTCGTCCAGCACCACGGTCTGGATTTTATCCAAGCGGATATTTTTCCGGTTATAGTGATCCATAAGTCTGCCGGGGGTTGCAACAACGATTTGCGGTTTTTTCTCCAATTGCTTGGCCTGCCCCACAATGCCGGCACCGCCATAGAGCACCGCCACACGAATTCCCTTATAGTAGGTTAGCAGTCCACGAAGCTCATCGCCAATTTGAATGGCAAGCTCCCGGGTAGGCGCCAAAACAAGCCCCTGCACTTCTTCGTTTTCCGGGTCTACGTGTTCAATCATGGGAATACCGAAAGCAAAGGTCTTACCGGTACCGGTGGGTGCTTTGGCAATAACATCCTTCCACTGTAAAAAAGCCGGGATTGCTTCCTGCTGTATGGTAGTGGGATAGCCATAGCCCTTTTTCTCCAGGGCTTTCAGCATAGCCTCCGACAAGCCTAAATCCCGAAACAAAATGTTTTTTTCTTCCATCTCATTTCATCCTCGTAACGATCATTATATTTCGTTTATTCTATCAGTTTTTTCTTTATTTTGCAACAGGGGATTGTTTTTTCTACGTTTATAAAAATTTCGTCAATATTCC
>JAZKXS010000190.1:0-1235 GCA_045611745.1 Faecousia sp. | reverse complement strand
CGAAACCGGTGTTACCAGTCGTCTGTCGGATACTGCGCAAAATGCATTGATGAACATTATTACCATTTTGCTCAGCACTTCCGTAGGCGCTACAATGGTTGGTACCAACTTCTTAACCGTTCAGACGCTGTCCATCGTTATTCTCGGTGTTGCAGCATTTATTCTTTCCACCTGCGGTGGTCTGCTGGGCGGTGTGATTATGTGCAAGCTGACAAAGGGTAAGGTTAACCCTCTTATTGGTTCTGCCGGTGTTTCCGCCGTTCCTATGGCCGCCCGTGTTGCCAATAAGGAAGGTCAGAAGGCCAATCCTTCCAACTTCCTGCTGATGCACGCAATGGGTCCCAATGTAGCCGGTGTTATCGGCTCTGCCATTGCTGCAGGCTTCCTGCTGACGATCTTCGGCGGTTAATTCCAAAGCCAATCCCTCACCGCAAGGTGGGGGATTATGCACTTTTTCAGTCACAGCGTGGCTGGAAGAATAGTCAGCAGGCTTCCTGCTGACAATCTTCGGCGGTTAATTCCAAAGCCAATCCCTCACCGCAAGGTGGGGGATTATGCACTTTTTCAGTCACAGTGTAGCTGGAAGAATAGTCTGCAGGCTTCCTGCTGACAATCTTCGGCGGTTAATACAAAACAAACCCTCTGCTTTTGCAGAGGGTTTTTCTTATATAAAAACAGCAAGCTAAGGCAGAAGCCAAAGCTTGCTGTTTTTATTACCTTAATCGTTTCTCCAATGTAGAGGAAGAAAGCTCCGTTAAACGAACTTTGTGGAAGCCATACTCTGTCGTGAGCAAAAAAGCTTTCGGCAGACCATCACAAGGGATCACTTGACCGTTATCCTCTGCATTCTTCAAAAAAGCCCTTGTTCTGTGGGAAGTAGACGTATTATCCATATCAAAAATTCCGATTATGGAGGTATCCCTCACCGCCATATCATTACCGATTGATAAATACATACTTACCTCCCAGCTGTCAGTGCGAACTATTAGAATTTCTTACTTTCCGCAACCGCCAATTCGTCGCACCGATTATTGTACGGATTTTCCGCGTGACCTTTTACCCAATGATAATGCATTTGGTGCTTCTCCGTAAGGGAAAGCAGCATCTCCCACAAATCAGGATTTAATGCCGGCTTTTTGTCGGCTTTGCGCCAACCCTTTGCCTGCCAGCTAACCGCCCAACCTTTTTCCAGCGCATCAATAACATACTTACTGTCAGAATACAGCTCCACAATA
>JAZKXS010000189.1:0-16940 GCA_045611745.1 Faecousia sp. | reverse complement strand
TCCCTATACCAGTAGGAAAGCGGAACAGAAGAAGTTATTACGATCATCTTGCCGTTGAAAACCTTGTTATTAAATCGGCTCTTAACTGAAGAAGCTGTATTATTATCCAGGATCTTCAATAAGTCCTCAAAATCAAAAGCTTTATCACGCAAGTCATCTAAGATAATTGCTTGCTGCCCCATATAGTCCTGGAAGGGATCATTGGAGCTGGAGCTCATACAATAGTCATAGCCCATTTTTTCAAGCAGTTTACGTGCATAGTAGGTCTTACCAGTGCCGCCTTTACCGGTTATAAACATTACTTCAATCTTTCGTTCCGGATTAAGCACCAAGCACTGACAATGGATTTTCCATAGCTTTTCTAACTTTGTATGTGCTGCAGTCTTTTCCGAGACAGGAAGCGAATTTACATACTGAAGCTGCTGCGCATAAGAATACTTATCAAAATCACCAAGAACTTTGTCAGCTTCAATCTCAGCTAAGAAATCGAAATTGGCGACAACTTCATCATAAGAATACTGATGCTTATTCTGCTGACTGTCATTACCGTGAACTAAGTATTTAAGCACGTCCACCGGCTTACCTTTTACTCGCTCTACACAGCTTTCCTGCAGGCCAAACCATTTTGCAATATCAGTATGTGCTATACCGGATCTGCCGAAGTTTAGGTATATATGATAATGCGGACTTGTATCCGGATCCTTGTCGTGAAGGATATATGCGTATTTCTTAATGACCTTATGCTCCCGGAGGATATCACCGACTTTACCTTTTATGTATTCCGGCTGTGACACGACTTCACAGTGCTTTAGGTACATTGGCTTCTTATCTGCCATAGGCTTTAAGAAAGGGAGATCTGTACGATCTCTGCCTGAGTGTTCTGTGTATTAATGGATTTCATATTATTACCCCGTGAAATTCATTTGTATTTGGGCGAGTATTGCCCAATGGTTGCCCATTTTTGCCCATTTTGCCCACCCCGCTTGGACAAGCCCGGCGGGGTGGGGACTATATGTGCATATTTTCTTGTAAAATAAAGGCTTTTTGCCACTTTTTAACCGAGTGTATTTATGCTGTTATTGACTAAAATTGCCCAGTTTGCCCAGTTTTTAATTTTTTGAAATTATCCACAGACTGAGTGCCTGCGCATTGGGCCTCACCACAGGCTTTCCCACAGGCTGCGCCTGGTGGAAAACTCCTGGTGGAGAGGTGCTTAGACGATAGCCGATACGAGCCACCTCTCTGATATTTATTAATTATTTTCTGTTTTTTCTTTTTGATCAAAATTAATACTGCGTTCAACAAAGAGCTCATTGTTCCACAAGGCCACAGCATCTTCAAGGGTGTTGCATTCAGCAGTTGCAGCGCCGCAGGAATTACAAGCTACAAAACAAGTATTTTTTCCTACAGAAATGCTTGCAATTACACGCGATAAGTAATCCGAGCCACAATAAGGACAAGTCTTTAAGGTGCCAGCCATATTACGTGGAAATCTACGATGCCACTTAATGGCAGAACCTAAAATTGTCTTAGAAGTTGGCGAATAAGAACCACACCGTTCACAAACAGAATTATAACGGAATAAACGACGGCGTATCAAATCCACATCATACGACGAACAGAAAGGACAAGGCACAGATGCTTTAGCCATCAGAGGACACCTCCTTAGGAAAAGCTTCATTAAGAACAAACAAAGTCCGCTGGAGCGCAAAGGCGTTAACAAAGCCAAAAGGAGAAATCAACGAGTGTGCTGTTGAAATAGGAACCTTCAACTCCTCACACTTAGTTTCGATCAGATGACGATTGTAAGCCGACAAGATCGCACAATACGCAACCTCCGATCGATCTGTTGAAGCACCAGGAACGTCACGGACAAATGAGTCCAGCCATTCCAGGACATTGGGATGCAACCTGACGGTTACTTCCTCGCAGGGACAATTACCTTTTTCACTCATCAGAGGACACCTCCTTTGAATAAACAACGTTGAAAACAAAGTTACGGTTGCAAATTGTGCAGACCTCCTCAATGGAGGCCTGCACATCTACATAGGTTCCGTCTTCAAGTTCAATCCGGACACCACTGAAATATGGATATGCATGAAGAATCTTATTTACATTGATACAGTGGGGTCCACGTTTCGTTTGAAAGACAACGATCATATTATTGCTCCTTAGGGGGAAGCGGCTCTGCGAAGGAGTCAAGAATGCCCTTACGGACGATAAAACCTTTATCTGTTGCTCCGTCCTTCTTCTTAAAGTACTTCGGCTCAATAGGAATCATTTGATTACCACATTTCAAATAGAAATTAGTAAACTGTTGATCCTTACCCTCCTTATCCTTATAAGTACCTTTTTCTGCATACAGTTTTACTTCCATAGTAAATCCTTTCCGGCTATTCGCCATTTAATTTATTTCTAAGGCTATACGCCATTAGATCCTCGGGGTGGCTGCGGCCGATCAATGGAGAAAAGGAAAGCCATTAATCTATAAGATCAGCCGCAGCCAGGATTGCTACAGGATGACACAGGCCTGTAACAGAGGTGAAAATGAAAGCATCAGGAGTTAAGCAGCTTTCAAAATAAATATAAAACTATACAATTTTGTGTTTTTCGTACAAAAACATTTGACTTTTACAGGCGGTCGTGGTATGCTTTGTGCATACAAACAAAAAGGCGTTGATGAAGACGGCCGAAGTGAAGAATTTGCAGAGAGCCGATGGCAGGTGCGAATCGGTAATTTTAGCTTCAAAAGCCCATCCCTTCTGAGCCGGAGCCCGAAAAATTACAATCAGTAGGCGTCTCCCGTTTGCCCGCGTTAAGGGATAGGACTTATTAGAGTCTGAAGGGGCGGCAAAGACCGCAATTTGAGTGGTACCGCGGGTATTGTTTTATCAAGACTCGTCTCAAGGCGTTGAGACGGGTCTTTTGTTTTTTCATTTTCTGAAAGGAGAAATTACCATGAACCCCAATAATACTATGATGCAGTTATCCGAGACTGCTGCCCGTATTAAGGAAATGCGGGAAATTATGGGCTGGAGCATTGCCCAACTGGCCGAAAAAGTGGACTTCACCGAGGAACGATGCACCATTTACGAAAGTGGTATGATCGATATTCCTTTCTCTTTTATACATAAGTGTGCGTTGGCTTTTGGCGTGGAAATGACCGAACTGCTGGAGGGTCGTGCTGCCTTTTTGTCTAACTATACCGTTACCCGCAAGGGCGCCGGTCAGATGACCGCCCAGGAGGACGGCATCGACATTGCAAACCTGGCGCCTAAGTTCCGCAATAAGATCGCAGAGCCTTACTGGGTGCGTTATGAATACGATGCTGACCAGGAGAATAAGCCCATTCATCTGGCTACCCACAGCGGCCAGGAATTTGACTTGGTGATCTCCGGACAACTGAAGATCCAGTTGGGTCAGCACGTGGAGTATTTAAGCGAGGGCGACAGCATCTACTACGACTCCTCCACGCCCCACGGTATGATCGCTGTTGGCGGTCAGGATTGCGTATTCTGCGCCGTGGTCCTGCCCGGTGAAAAGACCGTAGAAACCGAAGTGCGCAAGAGCGTTGTAACAGCGAAGACCTCTGCACCTCTGGTCTGCGGCAAGTTTATCAGCGCCGCAGAGGACGAAAACGGTTGTTTGCAGTCTATCCGCTTCAAAAATACGGAAAAGTTCAACTTCGGCTATGACATCGTTGACGAGATCGCCCGTCGGGAGCCGAAGAAGCTGGCTATGCTCCATTTGGACGCCAATAAGACGGAACGGCGCTTTACCTTCAAGGATATGAAGGATATGTCCAACCAGTATGCCAATTATTTCACCTCTTTGGGTATTAAGAAGGGTGACAAGGTCATGCTGGTGCTGAAGCGCCACTATCAGTTCTGGCCTGCTATGGTGGCACTCCACAAGCTGGGCGCTGTGGCCATCCCTGCGACCAATCAGCTGAAAGTCCACGATTTCGTGTACCGCTACAATGCCGCCGGTGTCAGCGCAATTCTCTGCACCGCAGACGGAGATACAGCAGATCTGGCCGAAACCGCAGCTGCCGAGTGCCCACAGGTCACTACGAAGATCTTGGTTGGTGGCAGCAAGGATGGCTGGCACGATCTGGACGCAGAGTACAGCCTCTTTACCCGTCATTTGGATCGTCCTGCCGATGCCGGCTGCGGCGATGATATTGCGCTGATGTTCTTCACCTCCGGTACTACCGGCAACCCCAAGATGGCCGCCCACAAGCATACCTATGCCCTGGGTCACTATGTTACCGCTAAGTACTGGCACTGCTGCGAGCGCAACGGCCTGCACCTGACCATTTCCGATACCGGCTGGGGCAAGTCTCTGTGGGGCAAGCTTTACGGCCAGTGGCTGTGCGAGGGCGCTGTATTTGTTTACGACTTTGACCGTTTTGACGAAAATGACATTCTGCCCATGTTCGCCAAATATAACATCACCACCTTCTGCGCACCGCCTACGATGCTGCGTATGCTGATCCGTGGCGACCTGAGCAAGTATGACCTTTCTTCTATTCATCATATGACCACCGCCGGTGAGGCGCTGAACCCTGAGGTGTTCAAGAAGTTCAAGGAAGCCACCGGTCTGGAAATTATGGAAGGCTTCGGTCAGACCGAAACTACCCTGACCATTGCAAACTTGGTAGGTACTACGCCCAAGCTTGGCTCTATGGGCAAGGCTTCTCCCCAGTACGATATCGACATTGTGGACACCGAGGGCAACAGCGTTGCGCCCGGTGAGGTGGGCGAGATCGTCATTCATACAGATAAGGATACGCCCTGCGGTCTGTACAAGGAGTACTATCTGGACGAGGAAAAGACCAAGGACGCCTGGTACGACGGTATGTATCACACCGGCGATACCGCATGGCGTGACGAGGACGGCTATATCTTCTATGTCAGCCGCATCGACGATGTGATCAAGTCCTCCGGCTACCGCATTGGACCTTTCGAGATCGAAAGCGTTATTATGGAGCTGCCCTACGTTGTGGAATGTGGCGTTTCCGCAGTTCCTGACCCCGTCAGAGGACAGGTGGTTAAGGCGTCCATCGTGCTGACCAAGGGCACTGAGGGAACGGAAGAACTGAAAAAAGAGATCCAGAACTATGTCAAGGAAAATACCGCGCCCTACAAGTATCCCCGTGTTGTGGTATTTTGTGACAGTCTGCCTAAGACCATCAGCGGAAAAATTATGCGAAATAAGCTGTAAACAGTTGACAGGGAAGAAGAAAAGAAGGATAATATTTTTAATTCACAATAACGAATTACAAATTATAAATTGTTAATTGTAGGGGCGGCCCTTCGCCGCCTGTGGGACGGAAAGCCGTCCCCTACGCAATGGGGTTCATTTATGGAAAGTAACATTACCGGTATGGATTTTAAAACCCGGCAGGTAGCGGCGCGTATTCGTGAGCTGCGAGAGGCAAATGGCCTTTCTCCGGAGGAAATGGCAAGCCGCACAGACCTTTCTTTGGAGGAATACTGCCAGCACGAAAGCGGCAACCGAAATCTGAATATTGCCTTTTTGTACCGCTGCACCCTGATTTTGGGCGTAGATTTGGGCGACCTTTTGGAAGGCCACAGCCCCAAGCTGCGCGCCTATGCTCTGACGAGAAAGGGCGACGGTCAGCGAATTGAAGAGGCGCATGGTATGGTGGGCTTTAACTTGGCTGCCGGCTTCCGCAACCGTATTGCGCTGCCCCTTTATATGGAGCTTGCCTACCACCCCGACGAGGATCGGGAAATGGAGGTAACTACCCACACCGGGCAGGAGTGCGACATCGTTATCCGTGGTCATATGAAAATCAAAATCGGTGGGCATACGGAGATCCTCCACCCCGGCGACTGTATTTACTACGATTCTTCTGTGCCCCACGGTATGATCGCCGTGGACGGAGAGGATTGCGCATTCTATGCCATTGTCCTTTCCAATTCCGCCGCCCGTGAAAATGAGGAGGCGACCGCCGTTGCCACGGTGGAGACGGCTGTACATACAGCGGACGAAAGCCCCCGTATCTACAATAAATTCATCACACCCACGGAAGAAAATGGCAAGCTTACGGCCATCGCCTTCCAAAATGAGGAGAAATTTAATTTTGCCTTTGATATCGTGGATGCGCTGGGTCGGCAAAAGCCTGAGAAATTGGCGATGCTCCATATTGGGGCCGACGGTACGCAGCGCCGCTTTACCTTCCAGGATATGAAAAAGGAATCTGCCCGTGCCGCCAATTACTTTAAGGCGTTGGGCATCCGTCGTGGCGATCGGGTGATGCTGGTGCTGAAACGGCATTACCAGTTCTGGTTTGCCATGCTGGGTCTGCATAAGCTGGGTGCAATCGCCATTCCTGCCACCAATCAGCTTCTGGAAAAGGACTTTGCCTATCGCTTTGCTGCGGCAAACGTGAAGGCGATCCTCTGCACCGCAGACGGAGAGACCTCCGATGCTGTGGATGCAGCGGCGGAGAAAACCGGCCTTGCCTGCAAAATTATGGTAGGGGGCAAAAAAGACGGCTGGCACGATTTTGACGAGGAATACACCATGTATTCTTCCCATTTTGCAAGGGCAGAGGATGCGCCTTGCGGCAGTGACCCTATGCTGATGTTCTTCACCTCCGGCACTTCCGGCTATCCCAAGATCGCAGCCCATAACTATAAGTACCCCTTGGGTCACTTTATTACCGCAAAATACTGGCACCGGGTGGATCCGGAGGGTCTGCACTTTACCATTTCCGATACCGGCTGGGCAAAGGCGCTGTGGGGCAAGCTCTACGGCCAGTGGCTCTGCGAGGCGGCAAACTTTGTGTATGATTTCGACCGCTTTGATGCAGAGAAGATACTGCCGATGTTTGCAAAGTATAAAATTACCACCTTCTGCGCACCGCCTACTATGTACCGGATGCTCATCAAGCAGGATATTTCCCGGTTTGACCTTTCTTCTATCCACCACGCCAGCACCGCCGGTGAGGCGCTGAACCCGGAGGTCTACCGCCAGTTTAAGAAGCATACCGGCCTTTCCGTAAAGGAAGGCTTCGGTCAGAGCGAGAGCACCATTATCATCGGCAACCTTACCGGCGATAGCCATAAGGTCGGCTCTATGGGCAAGCCTGTACCCCTTTACAAGGTGCAGCTTTTGGACATCGAGGGCAATCCTGTTGCCCCCGGCGAGACAGGCGAAATCTGTATCGATATTTCCGGCGGTCTGCCCTGCGGCTTGGCTTACGCCTACGAGGGAAGCCCGGAAATTACCGCAGAAACCTGGCGTGACGGCTACTACCACACCGGCGACCTTGCCTGGCAGGATGAGGACGGCTTCTACTGGTATGTCGGTCGGGCGGACGATGTGATCAAGTCCTCCGGCTACCGGATCGGACCTTTTGAAATTGAAAACGTCATTATGGAGCTGCCTTATGTTCTGGAATGTGGCGTATCTGCCGCACCGGATGAAATCCGCGGACAGGTGGTCAAGGCCAGCATTGTGCTGGTGGGGGATATGAAGGGAACAGAGGAGCTGAAGAAAGAAATTCAGAACTATGTAAAATCCCGTACTGCGCCTTATAAGTACCCCCGAATTGTGGAATTCAGGGAAAGCCTGCCTAAGACTACCAGCGGCAAGATTATAAGGAAGCAGTTATAAGTCGGCATATGCGGATTTAGTTGAAAGTTGATAGTGGATAGTTGATAATTATGGTGTCTGCTTTGCAGACAAATTCAAAATTATCGCGTAGCGATCCCGCAACTATCAACTCTCAATTATCAATTCTCAACTTCTTGCCTGCTGCAAGCAGGGGGCTTTGGAGAAAAATATGAACTACAAGCGTCTAACTCTTTTTGCCGGGCATTACGGCAGCGGAAAAACCAATATTGCTGTCAATTATAGCCTTTATCTTCGAGGGTTGGGGCTGCCTGTGACGGTGGCGGACTTGGACATCGTAAACCCCTATTTTCGCACCAAGGACAGCGCAAAAGTGCTGGAGGATGCAGGGATCGAGCTGATTTGCTCCCCCTTTGCCAACAGCAACTTAGATGTTCCTGCCATGCCCCCGGAGGTCTACCGACTGGTGGCCGACAAAACCCGATACGGCGTTTTGGACATTGGCGGCGACGACCGTGGCGCGCTGGCGCTGGGGCGGTATGTACCGGAAATTCGGGAAGAAAATAATTATGAAATGCTTTTTGTGATCAACAAATCCCGACCCCTGACCCGGGACGTACAGGGAACACTGGAGGTTATGCAGGAAATCGAAGAAGCCTGTGGACTTCCTTTTACAGCCATTGTAAACAACAGCAATTTGGGCAAGGCCACCACTGCCGGAGATGTTTTGGACAGCGCAAGCTACGCAAAGGCCGTGGCGGAAAAAACCGGTCTGCCCATCAAAATGACAACGGTAAACCATCAGCTTTTGCAGGCTTTGCCCCAGGGAAATTTCTTCCCACTGCATCTGCAGGAGCTGTACTATCACATAAAAACGGAGGACACTTTATGGCGAAACTGACATTTAAGGAAGAGTTGTGCAAGGGCTGCGGCCTTTGTGTAAATGCCTGCCCCAAAGGGATACTTACCCTTTCCCGGACAAGACTGAATCAAAAGGGACACGCTCCGGTGGAACTGACCAAGCCGGAGGATTGTGTTGGCTGTGCCTTTTGCGCCACGATGTGCCCCGATTGTGTTATCAAGGTAGAGAAATAAGGAGGCAACTATGGAAAAGGTACTGATGAAAGGCAATGAAGCCATTGCCGAAGCTGCTATTTTGGCAGGCTGCCGCCACTACTTTGGCTATCCCATCACCCCCCAGACGGAGGTTGCCGCCTATATGGCAAAGCGGATGCCGAAAATCGACGGCGTGTTTTTGCAGGCAGAGAGCGAGATCGCTGCCATCAATATGGTCTATGGCGTTGCTGCAACCGGCAAGCGTGTTATGACCTCCTCCTCCAGCCCCGGAATTGCGTTAAAGTGCGAGGGCATTTCCTATCTTGCAGGCGCAGACCTGCCGGCACTGATCGTCAATGTTCAGCGTGGCGGCCCGGGCTTGGGCGGTATTCAGCCTTCCCAATCTGACTATTTCCTGGCCACCCGTGGCCCCGGTCACGGTGACTTCCACGTACTGGTGCTTGCCCCTGCTTCTGTGCAGGAAATGGCAGACCTGACCTATAAGGGCTTTGATTTGGCTGAAAAGTACCGTATGCCGGTTATGCTGCTGGCAGACGGCACGATGGGTCAGATGATGGAGCCGGTTAGCTTGCCCGAGCCTCAGGAGATCAAGCCTGCCCCCGATTGGGCAACTGTTGGCACGAAGTGTCAGCGCAAGCACAACATCGCAAATTCCCTGTATCTTTCTCCTGCGGAGCTGGAGCAGCTGAACTTCCGGCGCTTCGAGCGTTATGCAGAAATTGAAAAGAATGAGTGTCTGTGGGAAGAATTTATGATGGACGATGCCGAGTACTGCGTCGTCTCCTGCGGCATTACCGCCCGCGTGGCAAGAAATGCCATTTTGGAGGCTCGTGCAAAGGGCATTAAGGTGGGTATGATTCGACCCATCACATTGTGGCCCTTCCCCAAAGCGCCTTTGGCAGCTGCGGCAGAGAAGGTAAAGTCCTTCCTGACCGTAGAGCTGAGCATGGGTCAGATGCGGGAGGATGTACTGCTGGCTACCCAGTGCAAAAAACCGGTGTTTGCCTGTAACCGTGTGGGCGGTATGATCCCTGCTCCTGAGGAAGTGCTGGCAAAGATCGAGGAAATGACAAAGTAAGGAGGCACGACATATGGTTGTATTTGATAAACCCAAGGCACTGACCGATACGGTGCTTCATTACTGCCCCGGCTGTACCCACGGTATTGTCCACCGTTTGGTAGCTGAGGTTATGGACGAACTGGGCATTGAGGGCAAGACCGTTGGCGTTGCCCCTGTTGGCTGCTCTGTTCTTGCTTATAATTATTTCGCCTGCGATATGGTAGAAGCCGCCCACGGCAGAGCCCCGGCTGTTGCCACCGGCATTAAGCGCGCGCTGCCGGAAAATGTGGTATTTACCTATCAGGGCGACGGCGACCTTGCCTCTATCGGTATGTGTGAGACGGTTCACGCCGCCGCAAGAGGGGAGAACATCACCGTTATTTTCATTAACAACGCCATTTACGGTATGACCGGCGGTCAGATGGCACCAACCTCTCTGATCGGTCAGGTGACCCAGACTTCTCCCTACGGACGGTCTGCTGAAACACAAGGTTATCCCATTCGGGTTTGCGAGATGCTTTCTACATTGGACGGCCCGGCTTATCTGGAGCGTGTTACCGTCAATAACGTTAAGAATGTCAATAAGGCGAAAAAAGCCATTAAAAAGGCATTCCAGAATCAGCTTGACGGTAAGGGCTTCTCGCTGGTTGAGGTTCTGTCCTCCTGCCCCACCAACTGGGGTATGACCCCACAGAAGGCGCTGGAGTGGATCGACGAAAAGATGATCCCTCAGTACCCCTTGGGCGTTTATAAGGATAAGGAGGTATAACAATGCGGGAAAATCAAATTGTGATTGCCGGCTTTGGCGGTCAGGGTCTGCTGTTTTCCGGCAAGGTGCTGGCATATGCCGGTATGGTGGAGGGCAGATATTTAAGCTGGCTTCCCTCCTATGGACCGGAGATGCGTGGCGGCACGGCAAACTGTAATGTGATCCTCAGCGACCGGGAGATCGGCTCTCCCATCGTAAACCACCCGGACATTCTGATGGTTATGAACGGCCCGTCTCTTGACAAATTTGAAAAAGATGTTATCCCCGGTGGCAAAATCTTTATCGACAGCTCCTTGATCACCCGGAAGGTGGAGCGCACCGATGTGGAGGCCTACTATATTCCGGCATCTGCAATGGCACGGGAAATGGGCGTACCCAACCTTGCCAATATGGTACTGCTTGGCGCATTGGTAAAGGCAACCGGCTGCGTAACGGAAGACGGTCTTGACGCAGGCTTACAAAAGGTTATTCCTGCCCGGAAAGCAGATATGCTGGATATAAACCGCAAGATGCTCAAAGCCGGTATGGATTATGAGGTGTAAAAAATGATTTACGACATTAAGATTGAGAAAACCACTGCGCCCAAGGAAAAGCCGGTGGACGAAAGCAAGCTGGGCTTCGGCAAGATTTTCACAGACCATATGTTTATGATGGACTATGCCGAAGGAAAGGGCTGGCATAACGGCCGCATCGTGCCTTTTGGCCCCATCCCCCTGCACCCGGCATCTACTGTGCTGCACTACGGTGCAGAGATCTTCGAGGGTATGAAGGCATACCGAGCCAAAGACGGCAGCATCCGTATGTTCCGTCCTATGGAGAACATCAAGCGCTTAAACACCAGCGCTGAGCGCCTTTGCCTGCCCCAGCTTGACGAGGAGGGTGCGCTGCACATTCTCAATACCTTGGTAGAGCTGGAAAAGGACTGGGTGCCTCACAGCGACGGCACATCCCTCTATATCCGTCCCTTCCTCTTTGGCAACGACCCCCACTTGGGCGTCCACGCTGTAAAAAATGCGACTTTTGTGGTCATTTGCTGCCCCGTTGGCGCTTACTATGCCGAGGGCATCAACCCTGTTAAGATCGCCATTGAAGCGCAGGATGTTCGTGCTGTCCGTGGCGGTACAGGCTATGCCAAGTGCGGCGGCAACTATGCGGCTTCTCTCCGTGCCGGTCAAAAAGCAGAGGAACAGGGCTACACCCAGGTTCTGTGGCTGGATGGCGTGGAGCGCAAGTATATTGAGGAAGTTGGCGCAATGAACGTTATGTTCAAGATCGGTGGCAAGATCGTCACCCCTGCGCTCTCCGGCTCCATTCTCCCCGGCATTACCCGGAAATCCTGCATTGAGCTGCTGCGTGACTGGGGCTATACTGTGGAGGAGCGTCCCATTTCTGTGGACGAGCTGTTTGCTGCAGCAGCAGACGGCTCTTTGGAAGAAGCTTGGGGCACAGGTACAGCGGCTGTTGTTTCGCCCATCGGTCAGCTTTTCTATGAGGGCAAGGCCTACACCCTTTGCGACGGCAAGATCGGCGAGATTGCGCAAAAGCTTTACGATAACCTCACCGGTATTCAGTGGGGCAAGCTTCCGGACAGCCACGGCTGGAGCTATAAGGTATGTGAATAAACAAAAAAGGAACGGAATTTCCGTTCCTTTTTTTAATGAATGGCATATATTTTGCCAGCGCATTTATAATTTGTAATTATGAATTAGAAGATGTCCATTCCGCCGAAGATGCAAGCGCCACGGATGTATAGGGTGGGTGCGCCGGGGTGGGGGACGGTCTTATCCTCTGCACCGCCGAAAATGCCGGTGATATTGGTCTGCACATTCACATTGGGCGGCACACGCAGGTCGATGCCGCCAAAAATGCAGGCTACATCAATGGCACAATCCTGTTCGATCACCGCATTTGTCAGGTCGCAGTCGATGCCGCCAAAGACGGCGGTGAGGCTTGTGCCGGTAAAGACTTCTCCGGCATAGCGGATATCCCGACTGCCGAAGATAGCGGTGTTGCCGTTACCTACATGGATCTCAATTTCCACTGCGGAGCGCTTCTTCTTGCCAAACAGGCCGGAAAATACCAGCCGGAGGCCGGCAATTACCACCACAGCCGGGAGGAAAAGCTTCCAAAGCAGGGAGTAGGACAAAACATCTTGGGCGCACAGCAGCAAAAACACGCCTAGTATAAGGCCAAAGAGGTTGCTGGACTTACTTTTCTCTGTAAACAGGCCAACACCGCAGGGGATAATGAGGAAAAGTGACCACCAGCCGTCAAAGAAAATGTCGATATCTGTGATGTCCAGGGCGTTAAGGGCAAAAACCACGCCGGCGGCAATGAGAGCAAGGCCCCAAAGGATAGAGGTGGATTTTTTCATAAGTATTGCTCCTTTCAATTAATCAAGGTGGCGCAGGACACTGTACTTATCATATCGGGTATCGTGGGATTGGGCGATAAAGACAAGATTGATTTCCGGCTTTTCAAAGCCGATCTGCTCAGCCAGCGATTGACAATCGGCGGCGGCAATATTTTCTACATACAGCCGGCATCTGCCTTCGGGCAGAGGGAAGTCGGCAGCGCCGATAAAGGAAACGGCAAACGTGTCGCTGGCGCAGGCAAGGGCAATGGTTTTTGCTGCATTTTCAATGGTGGCAGCTTTGTCGCCGTTAAAAAGGATATTGGTTGTATTCGGGAAGCAGAAATCGGAAAATACTGCTTCGTCAAAGCCAAGACCCTTTAATTCTGTGAGAATTTGCGCCAAATAGGTAATGGTGCCTTGGTGGGCAGGGTTTAGCCAGTAACAGCCTGCGTCGTCCATCCACAGATAGCGGCCGGAAGAGTGGTGCAGACCGTGGGGAACGTTATTGAGGCCGTAATAGTAATCCCGGAAAGCGGGAAGCTGGGCGATCAGGTAAAGGTTTTGCTGGTTAATGACGGAAATCAGCTCGTCTACCTTTTGGGTATTGATCAGGCTGTATCGCTGAGAACCTACGGAAGAGTCATAGAAGAATCGACCCTTGATGTTCTTGACCTCCAGCATGACCGGTGTGCCGGCAGGGAGTTTGCGGATCTTGGCGATCAGGGTATCGATTTTTTGGGCAGATTCCTCTTGGGGATTCCGGGAATTTTGGGATGCGGACAAATCATCTGCGGCAATATAGTAGCCGATCATCTGCTGCAGCTGGGTCGTTACCGCCACATCGTCATCGCCAAAGTGAATGGGGACAGTGGGCTTTTGCTCGGCAGGACCGGCAAGCTGACCGGACATCAGCTTGTTGTCCTGGCTGAAATCCAAAAATGCGCCGTCTTTTGTATAAACAATAAAACGGTCCAACCACAACAGCCAGCATATCAGCACAAACACAGTAACCAGCGCCAGCGCCAGCAGCACCGTTGTCAGCCGCTTAAATGCCCGTCGGGTACGGTAAGGTATAGCCATAATTAAGCCTGCTTTCTGGCGCAAACACAGCGCCAATCTTCTTTTTGGCGAATTTCGGTTACAGTAAGACCGGATTTCTTTAAGGCTTCTAATACATCTGCAAGGCGTGTGTCCAAAATACCGGAGCAGATCAGAATGCTTTTATCGGTCAATAATTGAGGAAGGACAGGGGCAAGGGCGCAAATAACATCGGCAACGATGTTGACAAGCACCACATCATATTCCTGCTCCATAAGCCGGGTCATCAGTTTTTTGTCCGCAGTAACGTTGCCGGTAAGGGCGGTAAAACCGGGAGCAGAAAAACCGTTATAGGCGGCATTTTCCCTTGCGATATCCTCGGCCTTCGGGTCGATGTCCACGCCAATGGCGCTTTTTGCGCCCAGACGCAGGGCGGCGATAGAGAGAATGCCGCTTCCGCTGCCCAAGTCTAAGCAAACGGAATCGTTGCGGATATTTTTTTCCATCGCCTCCAGTACCATTTGGGTGGAGGGGTGAGCCCCTGTGCCAAAGGTAAGGCCTGGGTCTAAAATCACCGGCAGGCGGTTTTCGTCAGGATTTTCCAGCCAGTAGGGGAGGACAATGAGCTTTTTGCCGATAAGCTGGGGCGGATAATTTTCTTTCCAGCTATCCTCCCAGTTGGTTTCTGCAAGGGTGGCAACTGCCATTGGCACAGACAGCTTTTCGGTGAGGGCGCGAAGGCGGCTGAGCCCCTGGGTGTCTGTGTCTTGCAAGTAAAGCTTAATGCAGGAAAGACCCTCCATTTTCGCTTGCAATTCTTCGTCAATATAGTCCCAGTAGGCCTTATTTTCCTCTAAAAAGCTCTCAAATTCCTGCTGATCCTCGATAATAAGCTCCGCAAAGCCACCGGCAGTTAAGGCGGCGGCCACATCTTCAATTTCAGCAGGAGTGGTCTGAATGGTGATTTCCAAATAGTTCATAGGCTGCTCCACGTTTGCAATTGTTTTCTTTATTGTACAGCATCAAATGGAAAATAACAACCGCTTTCGGGATTTTTTTCAATTCCTACTATCTATTTTGGCGGAAATGGTATATAATGATAAGACTGAATAAAGAGGAGCTAAGGAATGATCAAGGTAATTGAGCTGTCTGATGGCGTGACACTAAGGCATTTTGAGGACAATCGATTTAAGCAGGGCTGTCTGAGTGTGCAGCTCGTCCGTCCTATGACACAAGACGAGGCGGCGCTCAATGCCATACTCCCGGCAGTTTTGCTCCGGGGAACGGAAAACTGCCCGGATCTTAGAAGCATTACCATGCATCTGGACGATTTATACGGTGCATCTGTGGGCGCAGTGGTGCGTCGGGCAGGCGACTATCAGACCACCGGCCTTTTTTGCGGTTTTATCGAGGATAAATATGCTTTAAATGGGGACAAGGTTTTTGTCCCGATGGTGGAATTTTTGAAGGAAATTCTTTTCTCCCCCCGATTGGAAAAGGGGATTTTCCCGGAAGCGACGGTGGAGAGCGAGAAGAAAAATCTTATCGCCACCGTAGAGTCTCAGCTAAATGACAAGCGCGCTTATGCCTTTGATCGGCTGATGCGCCATATGTGCAGTACAGACAGCTACGGCATTCCCCGATTGGGCAATAAGGAAAAAATTGCAGAAATCACAGCCCAAAAACTTTACCGCCACTATGAAAAGGTTTTAAGGGAAAGCGCGGTAGAGTTGTTTTGCGTGTCCAGCGCACCGGCAGAAGTGGTGGCGGAAAGCCTCAAAGACCTATTTGCCGGACGGGAACGGGAGGTTGCTGCTTTGCCGACGCAGACCGCCTTTGCAGATGCCCCCGGCGGCGAACATGAGGAGCAGCTTCAGGTGTCCCAGGGAAAGCTGTGTATGGGCTACGCCACGCCAATCACCCAGCGCACGCCCCGGCATGCGGCAATGCACCTGTGCAACGCCATATTGGGCGGCGGTATGACGGGAAAGCTATTTACAAAAATCCGGGAGGAAATGTCCCTTTGCTATGATATTGGCTCTGCTTATTACAGCAGCAAGGGTATTGTTACTGTTTCCGCAGGCATCGACACAAGTAAGCAAGCTGTGGTGGAAGAACAGGTGCAGGAGCAAATACAGGCCATCTGCCGTGGGGAAATTACGGAGACGGAAATGGAGAGCGCAAGACAGACCCTTTTATCTGCCTTGCAAAGCGTGAATGACACCCCCGGCAATATCGAAGGCTATTATGCCGTCCGGGAGCTGACGGGCAGTCTTGTTTCCCGGGAGGAATATATGGAAATGGTGAAAAGCTGCACGGCTGCGGAAGTGGCAGAAGCTGCCAAGACCCTTAAAAAGCATACGGTATTCTTCCTGAAGGGGGTGGCGAAATGAAAAAGACCTATCCCCGATTAGGAGAAACGGTATACTGGGAGACACTCCAAAACGGTCTGACGGTGGCGGTAGTGCCTCGCCCCGGGTTTTCCAAAAAGCTTTGCTATTTTGTCACCGATTACGGCGCAATTCACACCCGTTTTTCTGCGGACGGCAAGGATATGACTGCTCCGGCAGGTGTTGCCCACTATCTGGAGCATAAAATGTTCGATATGCCCGATGGGGAGATCAGCAGCCGGTTTGCCAGCATTGGTGCAGATGTAAACGCCTTTACCAGCTACGATATGACAGCGTATTATTTTAGCTGTACCGACCGCTTTGAGGAAGCGCTGCGGCTACTTCTTTCGTTTGTGTCCACACCCTATTTTACCCAGGAGAGCGTGCAAAAGGAACAGGGCATTATCGGCCAGGAAATCCAAATGAACGCCGATACGCCGGAGACGGTGGTTTTTGAAAATCTGATGGGGCTAATGTATGAAAATCACCCCATAAACACGCCGATTTTAGGCACAAAGGAATCCATCGCCCAAATCACACCGGAGGTGCTGCAGCAATGCCATCGGGCTTTTTACACCCCGGAGAATATGCTCCTTTGCGTGGTGGGCGATGTAGACCCGGCGCATATTTGCAGGGTTGCCC
>JAZKXS010000188.1:0-4996 GCA_045611745.1 Faecousia sp. | reverse complement strand
GAACCGGTAACGCCAAGCAGCACCTGCTCCTGCATACCGCTATTTAAGCCGTCTGTCAACTTTTGGATCGCCTCAGGCTGATCGCCCGTGGGCTTATACTCCGAATTGAGCCTAAATTTGTCCATCTCCGCCCCTCCTTTCGTTTTTTGATAGTATAGCACAAAGGGGTATAAAAGTAAACAAAGGGAGCGGATATCCGCTCCCTTATTTTTTAAATACGAAGAATTTACTGAGAATATAGTTAGAGACGATGCAGTAGATGGCAACAAGGAGTTTCATAATATTGCCGTCCCAACGAAGGATATCCACAGTCAGCAGCAAAATTCCGGTTTCGATTGCGCCGGATAATACCCGGCTGCTCACAAAGCGCAGAAGTTCACTCCAAACACCCTTGCCCCAGCTTTTGCTCTCAAAGACGTACAGTTTATTTGTCACGTAGGCAAAAGCCACCGCTACCACCCAAGCAATGGCATTACAAACCGATGCTGGCAGCCCCGCAATATTATATAGGGGCAAGTAGACCAGGTAATTTACCACTGTGGTCAGTACACCGAACACAAGATATATAATGGTAGCACGGTGTTTCTTATACAAAGTTTTCAGCTTTTCGTACATAACTTTTCCCTCTTAAAGTCCTAAGTCTTGGCCAACCAAAATGAATTTGATACGGCTAGCAGGATTACAATTACGAGTAATGACGATCTGATTGCAGATGCAGCTTGCGCTTTTACAATCTGCGCAAATACCTGTCGCTGTACAAGGGTTATCCAGCCCAAAACGCTGCTGATTGGCAGGTGCTGCAACGGTTCTTGCCCGTTTTACTGCGTCATCCAAACTGTCGGTCACCTTATTCATACCGACAATGACCAAAACCGTTTTAGGGCCATAGATTATGGCGGAAACACGATTTCCCGTACCGTCAACATTGACCATTTGGCCGTCGATGCTCATACCATTTGCGCCGGTGAGAAACACATCAGAAGTCAAGCATCTTACATACAAAGCATCTCTTTCTTCCTTTGTGGCGCATTTTTCACGGTCAAGTGCCGTATAATTTCCTTGGCGCACTGCGTCGATCAGTCCAATTTGCGCTGCGGACATTGCGCCGCCCCAGCCCACACTTGCGCCCTCCGGAATCCACTCCAGCGCTTTTTCCAGCGCCTCGTCGCAGGTTGCACAATAAACGGCATCAAAATGCCGGGACTGCAAATTCTTTACCAGCATTTTGCCGCGCTTTTCGTAATACAATTCCTTTGGTGTAGCCATAGGAACGCCTCACTTATTCATCAGTTTTTCAAGGGCTGCCAATTTTAAACAGGTACAGAAAATATCCATTGCCTTTTGAAGCTCCTCCACAGGAGGCAGGCTGGGTGCGATGCGGATATTGCTGTCGTTCGGGTCGATGCCATAGGGATAGGTAGCGCCGGCAGGGGTCATTTCCACGCCTGCTTCCTTGCAAAGTGCCAAAGCACGCTTTGCAGTGCCCGGCATAGTGTTCATACTGACAAAATAACCGCCCTTGGGATCATTCCAGCTGCCAAAGCCGCAAGGTTTGATCTGCTCCTCCAGATATTTGGCAACAACCTGGAATTTCGGTGCCATAATGGCTGCGTGGCGCTTCATCAGGGTAATTGTATTGTTTTTATCCTTTAAGAAGCGAACATGGCGAAGCTGATTGACCTTGTCATAGGAGATCATCTGCACAGAGAACAGCTTCAAGAAATGCGCCACATTGGCTTCAGAACAGGCAAGCACCGAGACACCTGCGCCTGCAAAGGTGATTTTCGAGGTGGATGCAAATTCATATACCATATCGCCATTTCCGTACTGCTGGCACAAACCGATAATGTCCGGGAAAGGCACATATTCCCCTACAAATTCGTGGACACAGTAGGCATTATCCCACATAATAGCAAAATCCGGGGCGGCAGGTTTCATGGAAGCCAGGCGTTGAATTACCGTATTGGAATAGATAATGCCGTCGGGATTGGAATATTTTGGAACGCACCAAATACCCTTAACTGCCGGATCTTTGATATATTCCTCCACCAAATCCATATCCGGGCCTTCAGAATTCATAGGAATGGTAATCAGCTCTGCGCCAAAAAACTCCGTAATACGGAAATGGCGGTCATAACCGGGTGCTGGGCAAAGGAATTTAACCTTTTCCTCCTTACACCAAGGGCGCTGGCTGTTGAGTAGTCCGTGACTATATGCACGGGAAATTACATCAAAAGCCAAATTTAAGCTGGATGTACCGCCAAGAACCGTTTGCTCCGGCTTACAACCTAAAATGTCTGCCCAGAATGCACGGGCGCTGGGCATACCTGCAAGCTCGCCATAATTACGGACATCCGTACCGTCTGCCATACAATCCTCAACTGTATTGAGCACTGTCAGCAGGCCGCTCACCTCATCAAGCTGGGCTTTGGAAGGCTTACCCCGCGCCATATTCAGCTTTAAGCCCTGCGCCTTGCAGGATTCATAATGCGCCAACTCCTTGGCGTAGGCTGCCTCCAACTGTGAGGCATTCATTTCACGGTAACTTTGCATAGATGTAACCACCCTAACTTATAACATAATCGTTATATGTATTATACACATTGACTGTATAAAACGCAATGGTTTTTCGTTAAAAAAGCTTTTTTTAGTCATTTTCGTAGGTTTACACAACAACTGCCCTTTTGAAAAAGGAAAATTATGCATTTTTGTCCTTGAAATCTCTGCAAACATCCATTAAAATAGAAAAATCAAATAATTGGAGGAAACGACTATGGCACCTGCTGTGAATATTCCCGAAATCTTCGGCAGTGATGTTTTCAATGAAGCGACTATGCGTACCTGCCTGGATAAGACAGTTTTCGACGCATGGAAGCAATGTATTGAAAACGGCACCTCGCTGCCTTTGGATATTGCAAATGAAATTGCGGTAGCTATGAAGCAATGGGCCATAGAAAAGGGTGCAACCCACTACACCCACTGGTTCCAGCCCATGACCGGTATCACTGCGGAAAAGCACGATTCCTTTATCTCTCCCGATTCTCGTGGAAATGTAATTATGGAATTTTCCGGCAAAGAGCTGGTGCGTGGTGAACCCGATGCCTCCTCATTCCCATCCGGTGGACTAAGAGCAACCTTTGAGGCTCGTGGCTATACAGCTTGGGATCCCACATCCTTTGCCTTTGTCCGTGATGGAAGCTTATATATCCCCACCTGCTTCTTCTCCTATACAGGGGAAGCGCTGGATAAGAAAACGCCCCTTCTTCGGTCTATTGACGAAGTTTCCCGGGAGGCGACCCGGATCCTGCGGCTTTTTGGGGACACTACAACGCACAGAGTTATTCCCTGCGTAGGCGCAGAACAGGAATACTTCCTTCTGCCGAAGGATCTATATTCCCAGAGAGAGGATCTCCGTCTGACCGGACGCACCCTCTTTGGCGCACCGCCACCAAAGGGTCAGGAATTGGATGACCATTATTTTGGTACGATCCGAAACCGTGTTTCCCTCTTTATGAAGGATCTGGACGAACAGCTTTGGCGACTGGGCGTGCTTTCTAAGACAAAGCACAACGAAGCCGCTCCCTGTCAGCACGAGCTTGCCCCCATTTATTCTGCTGCAAATAATGCCTGCGATGCAAACCAGCTTATGATGCAGGTAATGAAAAAGTGCGCAGCCAAACACAACCTCGTTTGTCTGCTCCACGAAAAGCCCTTTGCAGGTGTTAACGGCTCCGGCAAGCACAATAACTGGTCGCTTGCCACAGATACGGGCAAAAATCTATTCAGTCCCGGACAGACACCTGCACAAAATGCCCGTTTCCTGCTGTTCTTAGCCGCCTTTATTCACGGCATTGACGAATATCAGGACATTCTGCGCAGCACCGTTGCCGGTGCCGGAAACGATCACCGTCTTGGTGCAAACGAAGCGCCTCCTGCCATTGTTTCTATTTTCTTGGGGGACGAATTAACTGCTGTTGTGGAATCGATTATCCACAGCACAAACTATGAAACGCCTGATAAGAGCCTGATCCGTATTGGCGTAGATGTTCTGCCCTCTATTCCTAAGGACACTACTGACCGAAACCGCACCTCTCCCCTTGCCTTTACCGGTAACAAGTTTGAGTTCCGTATGGTAGGCTCCTCCCAATCCGTTGCCGGACCGAACATTGTTCTCAATACCATTATGGCGGAAATCCTTTCCCGTTATGCCGACGAGCTGGAGCAGGCTGAGGATTTCGACACAGCCTTACATTCCCTTGTATGCCGCAGCTTTACGGAGCATCAGCGTATCATTTTCAATGGCAACGGCTATTCAAAGGAATGGGAGGAAGAAGCCGCCCGACGTGGTCTGAGCAACCTCAAATCCACACCGGAAAGCCTCAACGCTTACTTGGATCGGGATAATATTGCACTTTTTACAAAGCACGGTATTTTCACGGAAAACGAGTTCCACGCTCGTTATGAGATTTACCTGGGCGCATATTGTAAGCTTATTGCCATTGAGGCGCGAACCAGTATCGATATGGTGCTACACCAGATCCTCCCTGCCGCCACAGCTTATACCTCCGCCCTTGCCTCCGGTATTCTTTCCAAGGAATCTGCTAATCTTTCCTGCAAAGCGGAAAAAGCATTGGCCGCCAAGTTATCGGATGCGTCTGACCGGTTATATGATACCTGTCAGGCATTGCAGGTGGCTTTGGAGAATGTTCCAGCCAACAGCCAGGAAGCTGCCAGCTATTACCATAGCGTTGTAGTTTCCAAAATGGCCGAGCTGCGGAATTGGGCAGATGTCTTAGAAAAGTACACCGACAAGAACTACTGGCCTTACCCCACCTATTCCGATTTGCTCTATTATTGATCATAAAACCCGACGGCAAAGCATATCACAATGCCGTCGGGTTCTTTTTACGCGCAGCCCTTACCGTCAGTCTAAAAATTTATAGTCAATTTGTAATGTATGTGTATTGCATACTGCTTTTTCCTATGATAACATATT
>JAZKXS010000187.1:0-1158 GCA_045611745.1 Faecousia sp. | reverse complement strand
AAGGTAGAGCTGATCAACGATCTGCCTGAGGATGCCGTCATCTCCTTCTATACCCAGGGCGAGTTCACCGACCTGTGCGCCGGCCCCCACCTAAGTCGGAGGCCAAGCGGTCTTAGGAAGACAATACAGCTTTGCAACTCCGTGGCTCACAGAACGACATGGCTACGATCCGACTTAAGGTAGAGCTGATCAACGATCTGCCTGAGGATGCCGTCATCTCCTTCTATACCCAGGGCGAGTTCACCGACCTGTGCGCCGGCCCCCACCTGGACCACACCGGCCGACTGCGTCACAACGGTTTCAAGCTGACCAAGTCCTGCGGCGCTTACTGGCGGGGCGACTCCAACCGCAAGATGCTGCAGCGTATCTACGGCATCGGCTTCCCCTCCAAGGACGAGCTGGACGAGTACCTGAAGCAGCAGGAAGAAGCTCTGAAGCGCGACCACAACAAGCTGGGCCGTGAGCTGGAATTCTTCACCACCGTCGAAGAGATCGGTCAGGGTCTGCCCATCCTGCTGCCCAAGGGTGCAAGAGTCATCCAGACTCTGCAGCGCTGGATTGAGGACGAGGAGCAGAAGCGCGGCTACCTGCTGACCAAGACGCCTCTGATGGCAAAGAGTGACCTGTACAAGATCTCCGGCCACTGGGATCACTACCGTGACGGCATGTTCATTCTGGGCGATCCCGATGACGAGACCAAGGAGTGCTTCGCTCTGCGTCCCATGACCTGCCCCTTCCAGTACCAGGCTTACCTGAACCGTGCCCGTTCCTACCGTGACCTGCCCATGCGCTTGGGTGAGACTTCCACCCTGTTCCGCAACGAGGATTCCGGCGAGATGCACGGCCTGATCCGTGTCCGCCAGTTCACCATTTCCGAGGGCCACCTGGTGCTCCGTCCCGATCAGCTGGAAGAGGAGTTCAAGGGCTGCCTGGAGCTGGCCAAGTACTGCCTGGAAACCGTGGGCATGCTGGAAAACTGTACCTTCCGTTTCTCCCAGTGGGATCCCGCCCGTGCCGGTATTAAGTACGAAGGCACTGCCGAGCAGTGGGAAGAGGCTCAGCGTGTTATGGGCGAAATCCTGGACAATCTGGGTGTGAAGTACGAGATCGGCATCGACGAGGCGGCAATCTACGGCCCCAAGCTGGGAATCCAGTACA
>JAZKXS010000186.1:0-1340 GCA_045611745.1 Faecousia sp. | reverse complement strand
CGTCACGTCCAAAAGTAAACTGACTTTCTAAAAGTAAACCGTCGGATTGCCGATAGGTTTTGCATGATTGGATTTGTGCTGTTGGATTTTTGCCGTCGAGTAGCTTTGATTGTCGCTGATTTTAAAAGGGAAGACATTTTTCCCAACAAAAGGCAGGATTTTGATACAATGCTTCCGCTGCCCGTGGCCAGGTTGGAAATTTTCGGTTTGCCTTGCTGACGACGGGTTGTTGTTGCCCTCGAAAGGGGGCGTTTTTACTTTTCTATGCTATTATTTTTCTTGTCGGTCACTCCGTTTTTTCTGAGGATTGTCTTATCGGCAGCGCGCTGGAAATTCTGACCGAGTAAGAAAGGGTGCAATGTCACCTGCGCGGCGGGGATTCGTTCTATTCCAAGCGCATTAAGGAATTTACAACCGTCCTGTCCGTATTCTGCGATGAACTTGTCATACGGTGTCATGCAGCCCAAGGATTCGCGCGGATAGCTGTTGAGATTTGAGAATACCAGATTTACGCCTTCCTGCGAAAGCATATTGAAGGACGTACCTTTCTGGAGGATGCGCCTGAGCTCTAAATGGAAGCGCTCGATGTGAGCCTTTTGCGATGAGCAATATGGGTCGGTGAACCACACTTTGATACCTCGAGACTTCAGTTTCGTTGGATTGTGCTCAGGATCGGGGCGATAGCATTCAATCATATCCGGGTCGCTGAACTCCGTGCCGTTATCAGTCAGAATTGCGGTGAAGAGTCTTTGAAAAAGCCTATCTCCTGCTTTCTCCCATAGCATATTGAAGATTCTCGTGCATGTCTGCGATGTCTTCCTTTCTCTCAGGAATCCGAGCGCAAGTCCGCTTTTCGGAAAGATCATCGTGAAGAGGACTTTTCCGCTGACGGAACCGATGACGGTGTCCAGTTCGCAAGGGACGATATTTTCGTGATTCTTAAGCCACTCGCGCATTTCTGCGATTGTTCTGCCGATGCGGCACTTGGCGTTTGTTTTTGTTTCCGGTTTCGGTTTTGGCTTGCGGCTTCTTCCCACAAATGGCAAGTCGTGTCTCTTTGCGCTGAAAAGTCCTGCTCCGATCCATCCGTAGACAGTGCTGCGTGCGTAGCCTTTGAACGTGCTTTCGTGCGCACTCATAATTGCGGACACCGATTGGCCTTTGCCGATGCAAGGGGATAGGATGTCATTCATTTTTTTGATGTCATCATCGGATGGGTGGATGCCACTTCGGGAGAGTCTAAGTGTCGATTCGTACCCGGTTTGTGCGGCAGAAGCGATATAGTATTTCTTCTTCAGCGGGCAGACTCGTTCCTTCTGGCAGCCATTGCAGACAAAGGG
>JAZKXS010000185.1:0-4447 GCA_045611745.1 Faecousia sp. | reverse complement strand
CCGGCGCCAGGCTCAGCAGGTCCGTGAACATAAGCCGCAAGGTCACGGACTTCTACATAAACTGTATATTCCGGTTTCCGCACGTCCACTGTACAAGTGGGGTGTGCATCTGCGAGGCGGCCGCCAATCTCCCGGGAAATTTCCATAGAATTCATAGGAAATGCCTTATCCGAGCGTTTGGATTCCACCTTAAAGGACTTGGCTATATCCAAATCGTCGCCCAAGTAGGCTTCTGCGGTTTCATAAATGCTGTCAATGTTTTTCTCACAAGGACGGCAGCGGCACAGGCTTACAAGACCGAAAATAGCGTGACAAGCCTCCCAAGCACCGTCTACATCTGCCATATCGTCCATGGGCTCAACATAGACGGTAGACTGCATAATATACACATCAAAATTACCGTACATCTTCATACGGCGGCGGATATTTTGACGCAGCTTGTCCTCAAACTGCCGTCTGTTTGCACCTTTTAATACGATTTCACCTAATTTTAGCAAAAAGATCTCTTTCACGATCCGTACCTCATTTTATTAAAATTCTACTGTTCTGTAACGAACTGCTTCTGCAATATGCTCCGGAGTAATTGTGCGGCTGCCATCCAAATCTGCAATGGTGCGGGCAACCTTCAAAATCCGGTCATAGCTTCTGGCGGTTAAGCCAAAAGTGTCGAATGCCATTTTCATAAGCTGGGCGCCTTCATCGTCAATTTGGCAATGGAAACGCAGCTCATTGGGACCCATCCGGGCATTGCACATACCGCTGCTTTCACCGAATCTGCGATTTTGGATATCCCGGGCGGCATTGACACGCTCCTTAATTTTCGCAGAAGGCTCTGCTTCCTCCCTGCGACGCAGGTTTTCAAAATCCACCGCAGGCACTTCCACGATAATATCGATTCTGTCCAAAAGCGGTCCGGATATACGGCTTCTATAATTCCTGACAGACTGCTCCGTGCAGGTACATTTACCGGACGGATCGCCAAAATATCCGCATTTGCACGGGTTCATTGCACACACCAGCATAAATTCTGCCGGATAATTAAAAGAACCGGACACTCTGGCGATGGTCACTTTTCCATCTTCCAAGGGCTGACGCATCATATCCAGGGTATCTTTCCGAAATTCCGGCAGCTCGTCCAAGAAAAGGACGCCCTTATGGGCAAGGGAAATCTCACCTGGTTTCGGATTTGTACCGCCACCGACCAAGCCTGCGTTAGAAATGGTATGGTGCGGACTGCGGAAAGGACGCTGACGAACAAGAGGTGACTTTGGAGAAAGCATACCCATTACCGAATAAATTTGGGTAACATCCAAAGATTCTTTCCATGTCATATCCGGCAGGATCGACGGGAGCCGACGGCTGAGCATACTTTTGCCGGAGCCGGGAGGGCCAATGAGCAGTACATTGTGGCCACCTGCGGCTGCAACTTCCATAGCCCGCTTGACATTCTCCTGACCCAGAACATCTTTAAAGTCCAGCGACTGGGTTTCCTCCTGTTCAGGAATCCAAATAGGTTCTTCCGTGAGTTGGCGCTCCCCGTTTAGTGCCTCCACTAATTCACGAACTGTACGAATCGGCATAATGGCAGGACCACGGGCAAGGGTTGCCTCCGGGGCATTCTCTGCAGGAACGAAAATATGGGTAAAGCCCTCTCTTTTTGCCGCAATCGCCATGGGAAGGACACCGGTTATAGGACGAATTTGCCCGTCAAGGCTCACCTCACCTAAAAATGCGGTTGTGGATTTTGGTCTGCGAACAGCGCCACAGGCGCACATAATACTAAGGAGGATCGGCAAGTCGTAATGAGTGCCGGCTTTTTTCAGACTTGCCGGTGCAAGATTAACGGTTATTCTGCCTGTGGGAAATTTCATTCCGCTGTTCTTTGCTGCAGCGCGGACTCTTTCCCGGGCTTCTTTTACCGCTGCATCCGGCAAACCCACAATATCAAAGGCAGGCAAGCCATTGGATATATAACATTCAACCCGAACAGCATTGCCTACAATACCGGTAATGCTCATGGTATGTACACTGCAAATCATAGCCACATCTCCCTGCATAGTTTCTTTATATAATACTCTATTTACATTAAAAAGACAATTCTTTTTTTATTTGCCAAAAAAATAACAACATATTCCCACATTTTTCTCTTATTGGAACGGATTATTGCTTTACAAACACGCAAAAAGATGCTATTATATATCCGCAAAAAATGAATACTTTAGGAGGTATTTTAATTTGGCTAGAAAATTTAAGACAATGGACGGCAATACCGCTGCTGCCCACGTCAGCTATGCTTTTACCGAAGTAGCTGGCATCTACCCCATTACGCCCTCCAGCCCTATGGCCGACTATGTTGACCAGTGGTCTGCCGCAGGCCGTAAGAACATCTTTGGCAACACCGTTAAGGTCGTCGAGATGCAGTCCGAGGCCGGTGCTGCAGGTACTGTTCACGGCTCTCTGGCAGCTGGTGCCCTGACCACCACCTACACCGCTTCTCAGGGTCTGCTGCTGATGATCCCCAATATGTACAAGATCGCCGGCGAACTGCTGCCCAGCGTTTTCCACGTATCTGCTCGTACCGTTGCTACCCAGGCTCTGAACATCTTCGGTGACCACTCCGACGTTTACGCCTGCCGTCAGACCGGTTTTGCTATGCTGTGTGAGACAAACGTACAGGAAGTTATGGATCTGGGCGCTGTTGCGCACCTGGCTGCTCTGGAAGGCCGTGTTCCCTTCATTAACTTCTTCGACGGTTTCCGTACCTCTCATGAAATCCAGAAGATCGCTATCTGGGATTACGAGGATCTGAAGGAAATGACCAATATGGATGCTGTGGACGCCTTCCGCAAGCACTCCCTCAACCCCGAGCGTCCTGCAATGCGCGGCTCTCACGAAAACGACGACATCTTCTTCCAGCACCGTGAATCCTGCAACAAGTACTATACTGCTCTGCCTGCAATCGTAGAGAAGTATATGGCTAAGGTTAATGCAAAGCTGGGCACTGATTATCAGCTGTTCAACTACTACGGTGCTAAGGACGCTGACCGCGTGATCGTTGCTATGGGCTCCATCAACGACGTTATCGAGGAAGTTATTGACTACCTCAACGCCCACGGTGAGAAGGTTGGCCTTGTAAAGGTTCGCCTGTTCCGTCCCTTCTGTGCTGACAAGCTGCTCTCTGCTATTCCTGCAACCGCTAAGAAGATCGCTGTTCTGGACCGCACCAAGGAGGCCGGCTCTCAGGGGGAGCCTGTGTATCAGGATGTGGTTATGGCTCTGGCAAAGGCCGGCAAGAACGATGTTACTGTTATCGGCGGTCGTTACGGTCTGGGTTCTAAGGATACCCACCCTGCTTCTGTATTTGCCGTTTACGAAGAGCTGGCTAACAATGCTCCCAAGCACGAGTTCACCCTCGGCATCGTGGACGATGTAACCAACCTGTCTCTTACCGAGAAGGTCTCCCCCAACACCGCTGCAGAAGGTACCATCGAGTGCAAGTTCTGGGGTCTGGGCGGCGACGGCACCGTCGGTGCAAACAAGAACTCCATCAAGATCATCGGTGACCACACCGACAAGTACGTACAGGCTTACTTCCAGTACGACTCCAAGAAGACCGGTGGGGTTACCGTTTCCCACCTGCGTTTCGGTGACAATGCTATCAAGTCTCCCTACTACATCAACAAGGCTGACTTCGTTGCTTGCCACAATCCTTCCTACATCACCAAGGGCTTCAAGATTGTCCAGGACGTTAAGCCCGGCGGCGTGTTCCTGATCAACTGCCAGTGGACTCTGGAGGAGCTGGAGCATCATCTGGATGCAGCTTCCAAGCGTTACATCGCTGAGAACAACATTCAGCTGTACACCATCAACGCTATCGACCTGGCTATGCAGATCGGTATGGGCAAGCGCACCAACACCATCCTGCAGTCCGCATTCTTCTCCCTGGCCAATGTTATGCCCAGCGCTGAAGCAATCGGCTACATGAAGGCTGCTGCAGAGGCTTCCTACCTGAAGAAGGGCCGCGATGTTGTTGACGCTAACTGGAGTGCTATTGACGCAGGCGCTACCGCTTACGTGAAGGTCGACGTTCCCGCTGCATGGGCAACCGCAGAGGACAACAAGGCTGATGTCGTTCTGGAAGGCGATGCTGCTACTGTCGCTGTTGCTAAGAACATCATGATGCCCGCTGGCCGTATGGACGGCTACTCCCTGCCCGTTTCCGCATTCGTCGGCATGGAAGACGGCCAGTTCCCCCTGGGCGTTGCTGCTTACGAGAAGCGCGGCGTTGCTGTTACCGTTCCTCACTGGGACGAGACCAAGTGCATCCAGTGTAACAACTGTTCCTATGTCTGCCCCCACGCTACCATCCGTCCCTACGCACTGACCGAGGCTGAAGTGGCTGCTGCTCCCGCTGGCACCCGCGCTGTCCCCGTCAAGGCTGGCAAGG
>JAZKXS010000184.1:0-19082 GCA_045611745.1 Faecousia sp. | reverse complement strand
CTGCGCCAGATGGCTACGGAAGAAGGTTGGGAGACCTTTGTGATCCCGCCTGCTGCCGGCGGTCGTTTCTCCGTGCTCACCGCTGTGGGTTTGTTGCCCATGGCTGTGGCCGGCATGGACATCCGCAAGGTGATGAGCGGTGCTTTCGAGGCCAAGGAGAACTACAACCGGATGCGCTCCTTCGAGAACCCCGTGTGGCTGTACGCCGGCATCCGGAACCTGCTGTACCGAGGTGGCAAGACCACGGAGATCATGGCTTCCTGGGAGCCCGGCTACAAGATGATGGGCGGCTGGTGGCAGCAGCTCTTCGGCGAAAGCGAAGGCAAGGATGGCAAGGGCATTTTCCCGGTTACTGCCGAGTTTACCGCAGATTTGCACTCCCTGGGTCAGATGATCCAGCAGGGCGAGCGCAATATCTTTGAGACCATGGTTCGCTTTGATGCTCCTGAGGAAAAATTCGTCATCGGCGGCGACGAGAAGAACCTGGATGGGCTGAACTATCTGGAAGGCAAGACGTTGGACTTTGTAGACGAACAGGCATTCCTTGGCACACTGGCAGCCCACGTGGACGGCAACGTTCCGGTCATCACTGTGGATATGGGCGAGCTGAATGCCAAAAAGCTGGGTGAAATGTTCTATTTCTTCGAGCTTGCCTGCGGTGTTTCCGCTTATACGCTGGATGTAAACCCCTTCAACCAGCCCGGTGTTGAGTTCTATAAGCGCAATATGTTTAAGCTTTTGGGCAAGCCTGGTTATTAATCGTAAAAATTTTTGCAAATTATCCATATTGCCCCTTGCAATAAGAGGGGAAAACTGTTAAAATCTAATTACAGCAAATATGCTGCAAGCAAAGGAGGCGTTTTCCGATGATTCATCTGATTATGGGACTGAAGGGTTCCGGTAAGACTAAGAAAATGATTGACTCTATCAACGAGGCAATTGCCAGCGCCAATGGCGACGTGGTTTGCGTAGAATACGGTCAGAAATTGACCTACGATCTGCCCCATAAGGTTCGTCTGGTTGACTCCAAGGAGTACGGCATCAGCAATTGCGATATGCTCAAGGGTCTGCTCAGCGGCCTGCACGCAGGCAACTACGATATTACCAATGTGTACATCGACAATCTCTATAAGACCATCGGCACAGACCGTGCTGCAGGCGAGGCATTTATCCTGTGGTGTGCTGCTTTTGCTGAGACCAACAATATGGAGATCACCATTACCGTTTCTGACGATCCTGCACAGGCATCCGAAGAAATCAAGAAGTACCTGTAATAACGGAAACGAAACCCGGTCAGCGAAAGCTGACCGGGTTTTATGTTTCTCTGAAATTTTTATTTTGCTTCTGCCAGCAGGTCTTCCATATTGTAAAGACCGGCCTTTTTGCCCACCATAAACCGGGCGGCATCTACGGCACCGTCCGCAAGCATACCTCTGGTCTCCGCCTGATGGCGCAGCGTCAGCGTCTGGCTGGGAGTGCAGATATGAACCTCGTGGACACCGACCACGCCGCCCATTCGCAGGGAGTGGATGCCGATCTCGTCCTTTGTGCGCTTGCCTTCACCGGCGCGACCGCAATGAGCTGTCGCCTCTGGGCGAACTTCCTTTACTGCGTTAAAAAGCATCAGCGCTGTGCCGCTGGGGGCATCCACCTTTCGGTTGTGGTGGGTTTCTACAATTTCGATGTCTGCATCGGGGAAGAAGGCAGCGGCCTGCTTTGCCACCTTGCAAAGCACCGCAATGCCAAGGCTCATATTGCCGGAATAAAATACGGGAATCTCCTTGGCGGCATCATAGATCAGTGCTTTTTCTTCCGGTGTATGGCCGGTGGTACCAATGACAGCGGCAAAGCCGTTTTTCTTGGCGTAGCCCAGCACATCGGCCACTGCGCTGTGGTGGGAAAAATCGATAATCACATCACCGGACAGTGCGCCCAATTCCTCAAAAGTCTTGGGAACGTTGTTTTCACCGTCAATGCTCACAAGTCCGATGGCTTCCTCGCCTAAGATATCCCGGATGAGCTTACCCATAGCGCCATTGGCGCCGCATACTATTGCTCTCATTTCAATACCCCCAGCTCCCACATACGGGAGAACATAATCTCTTTATTCTTGTCGGTCATCGGGATCAGCGGCAGACGCACATAATTCTCCCCAAAGCCCATTTCCGAAAGGGCAGCCTTCACAGGAATGGGATTGACCTCGCTGAAAAGACTGTGAATCAGCGGCAGAAGCTTTAACTGCAGCTGGGCAGCTTCCTGGAATTTGCCTGCAAACATAAGCTCTGCCAAGCGTACCGTTTCTTTGGGCATAACATTAGAGACCACGCTGACACAGCCCATACCGCCCATAGCCATAATGGGCTGAATGAGGCCGTCCTCACCGGAATAAATGTCCAGTCGGTCGCCGCAGGTGGCAAACAGATCCATCACCTGCGCCATATTGCCGCTGGCTTCCTTGACACCGCAAATCATCGGGTGGTCGGCCAGTACAGAAACGGTCTCCGGCAGGAGGTTACAGCCTGTCCGGGAAGGAACATTATAGAGAATAACCGGCTTTTCGGAAGCATCGGCAATAGCTGTGTAGTGGGCGATCAAACCGCCTTGGGTGGACTTGTTATAATAGGGCGTTACCACCAAAACACCGTCTGCGCCGTTGTCGCAGGCAAACTTGGTGAAATCCAAAACATATCGGGTGTCATTTGTGCCTGTGCCGGCAATAACAGGTACACGGCCGTCTACCCGTTTGAGAGTAAAGCGGATCACTTCCTTGCGTTCTTCTGGGGACATTGTGGCGCTTTCACCGGTGGTGCCGGCAGGAATCAAGGCGTTAATGCCGTTTTCGATTTGAAAATCGATCAGACGGGCGAGGGAATCAAAGTCTATGCCTTGGGAGGTCATAGGGGTTGCCAGTGCTGTTGCGATGCCCTTAAAAATCGTATTTTTCATAGGTTCTCCTCCTTTGTCTGTGTGGAAAGACCTTTTTCTTTATTTTAGCACACTTCATAGAAAAAGAAAACATATTTTTTCCGGGACACTGTCAATTCTTGACGGCGTCCCGGAAAATCATACGCAAAACTGATTAAAGTACAGATATAGAGGTGTAACTGCCTCTAAAAAGTCTGCAACACGTTGGGCGAGAGCAGGCCCAAATGTATCCGGAGAGAATTCTTCTTCCTGAATGCAGGCAATATTTCCTTTCCAAGCGAAGAAGGGGAGAAGGTCAGGGTTTTCGGTTTCCTTGGGCCGCTTATAGAGGTCTGCGGTTATGGGAATACCGGCCTTTTTCTCTGTATCCCGGATAAGCTTCAAAAATTCCTTAGGCTTTGCGGCAATGTGGCGGCGAATGGCCTCCATTGTTGTTGGCCGTGGACGCCACAGGCAAAAACCGTAGGAAATGCCGTCGGGCGTGATCTCAAAAAACAGGCAGGGATTTTCTGCCCACCACTCTACGTCCTGGCGAATACAAATCCACAAGCTCTCTTTATAAGGCACAGGATAGTGCATGCGGGCATCTCGGTAAATGCGGCTGATTTTTAAGAGCTGACCGGGCATATCCAAAAAGGGCGTAAACAGGAATTTACCCAATTCCTTTGTTGGCTCGTAGAGATATGTGGTGTAGTCCTTTTTATGTTCGGTGAACCAATCCCGATTGTTATTGAGCCGGATTCCCCAAAGGAAATCCACAGTCTCCGGTGAATATCCGTTAAACATTTTCTGCCTCTTTCTCTTTTATTTGCCCGGCAATGGTGCACTTGTCCCCATAAGGACAATCCGGGTAATTGCAATCCGCATAGGTAAGTGTGTTGTCTGTAAATTCTGCGCAGACCGTTCGGCTTTGATCATTTACACGGCAATAGCCGGAGAAGAAATATTCTTTTTCCATATCATTTCTCTTTCGTAATGCAAAATCCCATAGGGGCAAGACGGAGCAGCGTTGGGCCTTGGGCTATAATTTTGCTGCCGAAGATCACATTTCCCGGCGCAATGTCCCAAGGATCGCAGCTTCGGTTTATATAAATGTGGAGTTTGCTGTTTTCGGTGCTGCGTGTAAAATGGATAAGTCCGCCGGATGCGTAGGAAAATTCCGTTTTTCCAAGGCGCAGGGCTTCTTCTTCGGAACGGAGCTTTCCTAATTGGCGGTAGAAGGCCAAAAGAAAGGCGTTTTCCTTACCCCACGGGTAGGGTCGACGGTTAAAGGGGTCTTTTCCACCCTCCATACCCACTTCATCGCCATAGTAAATACTGGGCGCGCCGGGGAGCGTAAATTGCAAAAAGGCAGCAAGGAGTAGTTTTTCCTCTGCAATGCGTCGCTGATTGGGGGATAGGTGGCGCTTTGCAAGTTCTTCCCTTGAACCATCAAAATTATCCACAAGGGCGGTTAAGATCCGGGGCGTGTCGTGGGTGCCCAGCATATTCATATTGCACAAAATGACTTGCGGCGGATAATTTTCCAGCACCGTCATAATCCGCTGACGGAAGAGATTTCCGTCGTCCATTTCCTGCATAAAGTCTAAAATAGCAGTGCGGAAGGGGTAATTCATACAGCTATCCAGCTCGCCATCTATAAAATATCGACGACGGATATCGTAGGCGATCTTATTGGAAGCATCCTCCCAAACCTCGCCGATGAGCAGCGCATCGGGTTTCAGCTTCCGAATACGGTTTTTTAGCCGAAGCACAAAGCTGTCCGGCAGCTCGTCCACCACATCCAGCCGAAAACCGTCTGCCCCCAGCTTCAGCCAATGGGCAACCACGGAATCCTCACTATCAATAATGTAATCCATAAAGCCGGGATCGTTCTTATTGACCGTAGGCAATGTGTCAAAGCCCCACCAGCTACTATACTTATTGGGGTAATCATAAAACTGATACCAGGAATAATAAGGGGAGTTTACACAGCAATAAGCGCCGTTTTTGCCCCAATTTCCCTGTTTATCAAAGTAGAGGCTATTAGAACCGGTGTGGGAAAAGACACCGTCCAGCACCACCCGAATACCATGGGCGTGGGCGACCTGGCAAAGCTCTGCAAAATCCTGCTGCGTACCCAGCATAGGGTCAGGGGTCTTATAGTCACCTGTATCGTAGCGGTGGCTGGAAAAGCTTTTGCTGATAGGGTTGAGGTATAGAATATTGACGCCTAAAGAGGCAATATAGTCCATTTTTTGGGCAATTCCCTGGAAATTACCACCATAAAAATCATTATTAAGAACCTTTCCTTGGGCGTCCGGCTCCCAGCAGACCTCCTCATTCCAATCCTTGTGCAGAATATAGGGGGTCAGCTTTCCGTTAAGGTCACATTCCCCGTGTTTATGAAAGCGGTCGGGAAAGATCTGGTAGATCACAGCGCCTTTTGCCCAATCGGGTGTGGTAAAATTCTCCGGAATACAGCTTACCTGCCAGCAATCCCCGGCCTCCATATTGGTGTCGCTGCCTTGCTTAAACAGGCGGAAACTGCCCTCCGGTTTATAAATCCGGAAATAATAAAAGAAAAGACCGGGCTCGTCCAAGGAAAATTCACCGCAATAAATGGCATAAAGCCCATCTTGCTGCAAAAAATCCATCGGCACAGAAAAAGCCATCTCTCCATTTTCGTGGCAGAGGATACATTCTACCCTGACCGTGGGGACAGAGGTGGGAATATGAATATGGAGGGTGCAGACCTGATTTGGTATCAGCGTACCAAAAGGGGTCTTAAATTCCTCTTTTTGGGAGTCAAATAAAATACGCATAAGTCTGCTCCGTTTGAAAGATTGGAAGCGTGCCAAGCACGCTTCCAATCGAAATTAAGCATTGCACATTTGGTTAAATAGTTCCATATAGCGCCCGGCAGGCTTGTCCCAACTAAAGTCTTGGGACATATCCAGGGCAATCAGTTCTTTAAAAACTTCCGGCTGGTTGTGATAAAGATTCAGGCAGTTTTCTACGGCCTGACGGAAATCGTCACCGTTGTAGCTTTGGAATGTAAAGCCCAAACCACCCTTGCCGTTTTCGTCCACACCGGGTACGGTGTCCCGCAGTCCACCGGTGGCGTGAACCACAGGTACAGTTCCGTAACGCATAGCATTCATTTGGGAAAGACCGCAGGGCTCACTCTTGGAGGGCATCAGATAGATATCGCCGCCGGCGTAGATTCGGGAAGCAAGTCCCAAATGAAAAGTAATCTTGGCGGCAACCCGGTCGGGATATTTCTCTGCCAAATGCAGGAAGAAATCCTCAAATTTCTTTTCGCCTGTACCCAAAATGAGCAGCTGAAAATCGTTATTTGCCAGCAGATCTTCGATGGCATAGCACAGAAGGTCTAAGCCCTTGTGTCCCACAAGACGGGTGACCATAACCAGCAGTGGTGTTTTTGCCTTTTTGGGCAGACCCACTTCCTCCTGCAGAGCGGCTTTGCATTGCGCTTTGCCTCTGCGGAATGCTTTTTTGCTGTAATGGGCAGGCAGCGCAGGATCGGCAGAGGGGTCGAATGTACCCGTGTCAATGCCGTTGGTAATGCCGGTAAGCTTCCAGCCTGCCTTGGCAATCACGCCATCAAGACCATGGGCAAAGTAAGGATACATCAGCTCTTTTGCGTAGCTTTCCGAAACGGTAGTGACCAAATGGGCGGTTTCAATAGCGCCCTTCATCATATTGACGGAGTTATTCATATCCAGCGCACCCCGGTAAGCTTGGGGCAACGCCAATACATCGTCGAAGAAGCTGCCGTCAGCCCAGCCCTGATACTCGATATTATGAATGGTGAACATACATTTTGTGCCGGGGAACAGAGGGGCGTATAGGGCAGAAAGATAAGTGGGGATCATTGCCGTTTGCCAGTCATTGCACTGAATCACATCAGGAATGTAGCAAAGCGCCACCATGGCGTCCAAACAGGCTTTTGAGAAGAAAGCAAAACGCTCGCTGTCGTCTCCATGGCCGTAAATCGCCCCATCCCGATCACCGAAATAATAGAGGTTATCAATAAAGTAAACCTGCACCTTATCCCGACCGTTTTTAAGACGCAATATGCCGGCATACTGCTGCCGCCAGCCCAGCGCTACATAAAACTGAGCCACCTGTTCTACCTGATACGCAGGGTTGTTGCGGATTTTGCCGTAATAGGGAAGAAACAACGCAACTTCATTACCGGGGATACGAGACAGAGCGCTGGGAAGCGCCTCCATTACGTCACCTAAGCCGCCGGACTTAATATAAGGCGCGCCCTCCGATGCGGCAATGGCGATTCTCATACGGATTCACCCCGCTTCAGAATCACAGGATTGCTGGGTGTGCCAACAAGCTGTGTGCCGGGGCTGACAACCACATCTTTATCTAAAATAACGCACTTGAGGTAGCAGCCTTCGCCAACGACTGTGTCGTTCATAATCACGCTGTCCTCAATCACTGCGTTTTTGCCTACGTTGACGTGGCGGAACAATACACTGTTGCGGATCGTACCTTCCAGCATACAGCCGTCAGCCAAAATGCAATTCTCCAGATTGCACTCGTCACCGTAATAACTGGGAACCTGGTCACGAACCTTGGTGTAAATGGGATGTGCGCCCCAGAACAGGGACTTGCGGATATCGGGATCAACAAGAGATAGGTTTGCGTTGTAGTATTCCTCTGTGGACTCAGTGAACAAAACGATACCGTCGTATTTATAAACATTTACAGAAAGATTGCCTGCCTGATACTGCCGCAGAACAAAGTCGCGCTCAAAACGGTACAGATTTCGGGCAACCGATTCTTTTACATTGTGGATCAGCAGATCCTTTGCAATCACGAAAAGACCCATAGAGGCCAGGTAGCCCTCCGGAGCTTCATAGTCAACAGCCATATCGGTGATCTTGTCACCGTCAAGGGTGATGGCCATATCCAGCCGCTTTTTGCCGTTGGCGATGCCGTCTTTCATAACAACGGTAATGTCCTTGCCGCTTGCGATGTGGGCTTCCACCACCTTATTAAGATTCATATTGTACAGCAGACTGGGGTCGGCCAGTATAACATATTCTTCATCACCGTAGGTCAAGAAATCCATAGCGCTGTTGAGAACATCCAGCTTGCCTTTGTAGCTGCTGGTTCTGCCGCTGGCGTAGGGGGTAAGGAATTCCAGACCACCCTCCTGCAGCTCCAGATCCCATTCTTCACCGGAGCCGATATGGTTCATAAGGGATTGATAGTTGTAGGCGGAGATAATGCCAATGTGCCGAATACCGCAGCTTGCCATATTGGAAAGGGTAAAGTCAATTTGACGGTAACGGCCGCCGTAGGGCAGGGAAGCCATGGTGCGCTTGTTGGTCAGTTCGCCCAGGGAGCTGTCATAAATATTTGCGAAAATAATACCTGTTAAATTCATAGCAAAATCCTCCCTTACAGCATTTCACCGGGGAACAGCACACTGTTTGCCGGTACGATGGCGTTTTTCTGGGTTACGCTGATTTTCTTGGTTTCGTTGGGTGTAAATGTACCACCCACAACGGCATTTGCGCAAACACGGCTGTTTTCACCCAAAATGGCATGACGAATGATGGCGCCTGTTTCGATAACGGTGCCGGGCATCAGCACGGAATTTTCAACGGTTGCGCCCTCGCCGATATAGCAGCCGGTAGAAACGATGCTGTTTTTAACCGTGCCGAAGATCTCAGAACCCTCTGCAATGAAGCAGTTAACGGTTTTCGCTTTCGCATCGATATAGCTCGACGGCATAGCGCTGTTACGGGCGTAGATCTTGTCGTGACTGGTGCCACGGATATCAAATGCCGGATTCTTGCCCAAAAGCTCCATATTGGCTTCCCACAGGGAATCAATGGTACCTACATCCTTCCAGTAGCCGTCAAAATTATAGGCCATCAGCTTGTGGCCGTCGCCCAGCAAATTGGGAATGATGTTTTTGCCGAAATCGTTGTCGGAATTGGGGTCGTTTTCGTCAGCGGTGAGATACTCACGAAGAATATTCCAGTTAAAGACATAAATGCCCATAGAGGCGTTGGTGGATTTGGGTACTTTGGGCTTTTCCTCAAACTCATAAATGGTGCCGTCTGGGTGGGTGTTCATAATGCCGAAACGGCTGGCTTCTGCCAAAGGCACATCCCGGACAGCGATGGTGCAGTCTGCACCGGTCTTTTCGTGGTAATCGATCATAGCGGCGTAATCCATTTTGTAAATATGGTCACCGGAGAGGATCAGCACATAGTCGGGGTTAAAACGAGCGATAAAGGGAATGTTTTGATAAATGGCATTGGCCGTGCCCTTATACCACTCAGACTTTTTGCTCTGGGCGTAGGGGGGCAGAACCTGGGCGCAGCAATGGGATTTGTTCAGACCCCAGGGCTGACCGTTGCCGATGTACTCGTTAAGCTCCAAAGGCTGATACTGGGTGAGAATACCCACCGTATCAATACCGGAATTTACGCAGTTGGAAAGGGGAAAGTCAATAATGCGGTATTTGCCGCCAAAAGGAACAGCAGGCTTTGCGGTGTTTTCGGTAAGTACCTTCAAACGACTGCCTTGGCCACCGGCTAAAAGCATAGCAACACAGCGCTTCTTATGAAAAAACATAGCAATTACTCCTTGTATTCCATATTTGTGGAAAAACGGCACAAAAAGGGCATATTCCCCACATATAACTTACTAATAACATATCACATTTTTTCAAATTAGAAAAGGGGTAATTTTCATAACTTTGTAGAAATTTTTTGGCAGTAATAAACAAAAAACGATTTTGCATACAGGTTTACTATGTCGAAAATGCCATAAAAATGACACAAAGTAGGGTTTTGACGGAAAGCAGAGGAATTTTGAATAGGGGAAAGAAAGCCTGCATATGCTTTTAGGGGTGATGGAAATGTTAAAAAAGAATTGGAAAACCTATGCCTTCTGGATCATCGGCACGCTGCTGATTGGTGGCCTGTCGGGGTTTTTGAGCCGTGGCGGAATGGAAAATTTTGAACAAACGGTTGTGCAGCCACCCTTGTCGCCACCGATGGTTCTGTTTCCGATTGTCTGGTCAGTTCTTTATGTCCTTATGGGCATCGGTGCGGCAAGAATTTATTTAAACGGTGGTGAAGTGGGAAAAAATCGCTGCCTGAATCTTTATGTGGTGCAGCTTGTGGTCAATTTCTTCTGGAGTCTCATTTTCTTTAATGCGGCGGCCTACGGCTTTGCCCTTTTGTGGCTGCTGCTTTTGTTAGGCTTGGTGGTGACTATGACCCTCTGCTTTTGGAAAACAGATAAATTAGCCGCCCTTTTGCAAATTCCCTATATTCTTTGGCTTTTGTTTGCCGCCTACCTGAACTTTGGTATTTGGCGGTTAAACTGAAAATTGCAGGACCATCCGGTCCTGCAATTTACTTTTTTATTTAAGACCCAGCTCCTTGCCGGAGACGAGCTTAATGTTGTGGGAGTTTAGGGCAGCGGTGAGCTTTTCTTCGTCGGATACACGCAGAATCATATACGCATAGCCGTCTCGATGGGCAAAGAGGGAATACATATATTCCACATCGATGTGGTTTTCTGCCAGAACGGCCAAAAGGTCTGCAAGACCGGCCGGCTTGTCAGGAACTTCCACAGCCCATACCGGGGTCATGGACAAAATGTCACCGTGCTGCAGCAGAATGTTGCTTGCCTTGGGAGCATCGTCCACGATCATACGGGCAAGACCGTAGTCCGCCGTTTCTGCAATGGAGATTGCCCGGAGGTCAATGTGGTTTTCCGCAAGCAACCGGGTAATTTCAGCAAGTTGTCCGGCACGGTTTTCCAAAAATACGGAGATTTGATGAATGCTCATAATGTTACCTCCTTAAATTTTACGCTTATCAACGACACGGACGGCTTTGCCCTCGCTGCGGGTGATGGTCTTGGGAGCGACCAGCTTTACCTTTGCGGCAATGCCCAGCATAGCCTTCAGGGCATCTACCAGCTTCTTTTCTGCAGAAGCGATCTTTGCCAAAGAGTCGGAGAACATCTCCGGGTTCATCTCTACCATGATCTCAAAAGTGTCGGAATTGTTCACACGATCCACAATAATTTGATAATTGGCGGGATAACCTTGCTGAATGAGAACAGTCTCGATCTGGGAGGGGAACACGTTGATGCCACGGATGATCAGCATATCGTCGCTGCGACCCATAGGCTTGCTCATTTTAATGTGGGTACGACCGCAGGAACACTTTTTGCGGCTGAGTACGCAAATATCCCTTGTGCGGTAACGAAGCAAGGGGAACGCCTCTTTGGTGATGGCGGTAAATACCAGCTCGCCCTTGCTGCCCTCGGGCAGCACCTCGCCGGTGTCGGGATCAATGATCTCAGCGATGAAGTGATCCTCGTTGATGTGCATACCGGTTTGCTCGCTGCACTCAAAGGCGACACCCGGGCCGGAGGTCTCTGTCAGACCATAAATGTCATAAGCTTTGATACCAAGCTTATTTTCAATATCGTGGCGCATATCCTCGCTCCAAGCCTCTGCGCCGAAGATGCCGGCTTTCAGCTTGATCTGATCCCGGAGTCCTTGCTCGTGGATAGATTCGGCAAGATAAGCGGCATAAGAGGGGGTGCAGCAGAGGATGGTAGAACCAAGGTCACACATAAACTGGAGCTGCCGGTCTGTGTTGCCGGAGGACATAGGCAGGGTCAGACAGCCAACCTTGTGAGAGCCGCCATTGAGACCGGCGCCACCGGTGAAAAGACCAAAGCCGTAGGCGATGTGGCAGATATCCTCACCTGTTGCGCCGGCGGCAACCAAGGCCCGGGCGCAGCAATCCTCCCACAGATCCAGATCGTGCTGGGTGTAGAAGGCAACCACCCGTTTGCCGGTGGTACCGGAGGTAGAGTGAATACGGACGCAGTCGGAAAGGGGAGCGCCCTTTAGTCCATAGGGGTAAGCTTCCCGCAGATCGTCTTTGCAGAGGAAGGGGAGCTTATACAGGTCGTCCACACTCTGAATATCCGCAGGTGTAACACCCTTTTCTTCCATTTTTTTACGATAATAAGGTACATTGTCCCAAACATGGCGCACTTGCTTCACAAGACGCTCGCTTTGGAGTGTCCGGAGCTGGTCATAGGGCATGGTTTCAATTTCGGGTTGATAATATTTGGGCATAAATGCCATCTCCTTTTAAGCTTCAGCGCCAAGCTTGAATGCGATTTTGTTCATTTCGAGGAATTTTGCAGGAACACTATCTTCGATGGCCTGCATCCATTCTTCCTCAGCAATATCGAAATATTTGGACAGCCGTCCCATCAACACCAGATTGACGGCTTTGGAAGAGCCTGCCTGCGTAGCTAAGGTCAGCGCATCCAGTACGTCGAGGTCAATGCCGGCGTCTCTCATTTTGATTTCCAAGTTTTCCGGGTACTGGGCAGCGCCAATGATGACGGGCATCGGATTGATTTTTTGGGTATTGGCAATGATTTTTCCGCCGGGCTTTAGGTACTGCGTCCAACGGGCGGCCTCCAAAAGCTCAAAAGAAACAATGAAATCTGCCTGTCCCTTGTCGATCACGGGGGAGTAGACCTTGTCGCCAAAGCGGACGTAAGTAACAACGCTGCCGCCTCGCTGGCTCATTCCGTGAACCTCGGAAACCTTAATATCATAGCCTTTGTTGAGAAGCAGACGACCCAGCAGCTTGGAGGCAAGCAGACTGCCTTGACCACCAACACCGACGATCATAACATTTTGTGTTTTCATAATCAGACCTCCTTGCCGTTTTGCAGGGCGCCAAACTTACAAAGCTGCTGGCATACACCGCAGCCAACGCACAAAGTTTCGTCCACCTTGGCCTTGCCGTCAATAATGCTGATGGCAGGACAGCCGATCTTCATACAGGCCTTGCAGCTGACGCACTTATCCGAATCTACCGTCAAAGGTTTATTGTGCTTTACATATTTTAGCAGCGCACAGGGGCGACGGGAGATGATGACGGAGGGCTCGTTTGCGGACAATTCTTCCTTGATAACCTCCTCACATTCTTGGAGGTTATAGGGATCAATGACCCGGACACGGCGAATACCCACGGCCTTGCACAGCGTCTCCAAATCGATCTTGGCGCAGGGGTCACCCTTAAGATTAAAGCCTGTGGTGGGGTTTTGCTGATGACCGGTCATACCGGTAATGGAGTTATCTACAATGATAACGGTGGCATTGGATTCGTTATAGGCCATATTCACAAGGCCTGTAATGCCGGAGTGCATAAAGGTGGAGTCACCGATCACCGCAACGGTATTGCCGTCCATTTTGCCTTGCTGGGCTTTGGAAAAACCATGGAGACCGGATACAGAAGCGCCCATACAGATAACGCTGTCCACAGCTGCAAGGGGCGCCACAGCGCCAAGGGTATAACAGCCAATGTCACCAAGGACGGTGATTTTGTTCTTTTTAAGGGTGTAGAACAGGCCTCTGTGAGGACAGCCTGCGCACATAACAGGGGGTCTGGGAGGAATGGCTTCAGAAAGCGCTACGCCGGTTTCCCAAGGGGTTGATAGCTTGGCGGCAACGGTCAAAGGCATCAGCTCGTCAATGTTGGGGAACGCTTCCTTGCCGGTACAGCTAAGACCCAAATCCCGACAATGGCTTTCGATAAAGCCGTCCAGTTCTTCCACAACCACCAATTTCTCTACGGAAGCGGCAAACTGGCGGATTTTCTCTTCCGGCAAAGGCCAGATCATACCCAATTTCAGCACGGGATATGTATCCCCACAGACCTCTTTCGCGTATTGGTAAGAGGTGGAGGAGGTGATGATGCCAATGGAGTGGTCGCTGCCTTCTTCCAAACGGTTAATGGGGGCTTCTTCTGCATAGGCGATCAGCGCCTTTGTCCGGGCCTCCACAATGGGGTGGCGCTTTTTGGCATTACCGGGCATCATAACATATTTGGGAATATCCTTTTGATATTCTTTTACGCACTCCACACGCTCGCCGGTCTCCACCACGCTTTGGGAGTGGGAAACACGGGTACACATTTTAAGGAGCACCGGGGTATCAAACTGTTCAGACAGTTCGTAAGCGAGCTTTGCAAATGCCAAAGCTTCTGCAGAATCGGAAGGCTCCAGCATAGGAATCTTCGCAGCCCGGGCATAATGCCGGGAGTCCTGCTCGTTTTGAGAGGAGTGCATACCGGCATCGTCTGCCACACCGATGACCATACCGCCGTTAACGCCGGTGTAGGAAATGGTGAACAAAGGATCGGCAGCCACATTAAGACCTACGTGCTTCATGCCGCAGAAAGACCGACGACCGGCCAACGATGCGCCAAAAGCGGCTTCCATAGCCACTTTTTCGTTAGGCGCCCACTCAGCGTAGACCTCCGGGTACTTGGCAACAGTCTCTGTAATTTCTGTGCTGGGCGTGCCGGGATAGCTGGATACAAAGCTGCATCCGGCTTCATATAATCCACGGGCAACCGCTTCGTTGCCTAAAATCAGTTGTTTCATTCTACTTCCTCCTTGTGGATAGGCTCACCGATGGCATCGGTAACCGACACCACCACTTTTTTGTCATAACAGGAAAACACCTGGGCAATATGTTCTTTTTTTGGCGGGCGGGTCATTAGGCTGATCACCGGTACGATCACAAGACCTGCCAGCATACAAAATACGCCCGCATTAATAGGGGAGCGCAGCAAAACGGGGAAAATTGACGGGTAAAGGATATTACAGAGCATTACAGTACAAGAAAACAGAAAACTTGCCCAAACGGAGACCTTTGTTGCTCGCTTCCAGTAAAGTCCGTACAGGAAGGGCGCTAAAAATGCGCCAGCCAATGCGCCCCAGCTTATGCCCATCAGCTGGGCAATAAAGGTCACATTGGATTTGTATTGCACAATGGCAATTACCACAGAAATAGCAATAAAAATGGCAATGAATATCCGCATAATGAAAAGCTGCTTTTTGGGACTGAGTTCTTTTACCACTGTTCCCTTGATGAAATCCAGCGTCAATGTAGAGCTGGAGGCCAAAACAAGGGAGGAAAGGGTAGACATAGAAGCGGAAAGCACAAGCACCACCACAACAGCAATCAAAAAGGGAGAAAGATCGGAGAGCATTGTGGGGATAATGGAATCGTAACCGCCGGCAGCGATGTCGATCTCATCGGAGAACAGTCTGCCAAAACCACCCAGGAAATAGCAGCCGCCTGCTACAACCAAAGCAAAAATGGTGGAGATGATCATACCTTTGTTGATGGCCTTTTCGCTTTTGATGGCGTAGAATTTCTGCACCATTTGGGGAAGTCCCCAAGTGCCAAGGCTTGTCAGCAGCACCACGCCAAGGAGATTGACGGGATCAGGGCCAAAGAAGGAATTGAAAACACCGGGTGTTTCAGAAACGGCAGGATCTGTCACTTGTCCTAAGTTATTGAGCGCTTCAGAGAAACCGCCTTTTGTGTTTAGCACAGCGATGACGACTGCAACGATACCTGCCAACATAATAATGCCTTGAATAAAATCGTTGATGGCAGTTGCCATATAGCCGCCCACAATGACATAAATTGCGGTCAGCAGGGCCATTACAATAACGCATATCGAATAGTCCACATCAAAAGCCATACCAAAAAGACGGCTCAAACCATTATACAAAGATGCGGTATAAGGGATTAGGAATATAAAGATGATGACAGATGCAGCAATTTTCAGCGCTTTGCTGTCAAACCGTGCTTCGAAAAACTGGGGCATCGTGGCGCTGTTTAGGTGTTGGGACATCACTCTTGTGCGACGACCAAGCACAGCCCAAGCCATAAGGGAGCCGATGAGGGCGTTGCCGATGCCGGCCCAAGTGGATGCGATGCCGTATTTCCAACCAAACTGACCGGCATAGCCCACAAAAACCACAGCGGAAAAATAAGATGTACCGAAGGCAAAAGCGGTCAGCCATGGGCCTACGCTTCTGCCGCCTAAAACAAAACCGTCTACGTCTGTGACGTGTTTGCGGCAATAGATGCCTACACCGATCATAATGCCGAAAAAGATAACGAGCATTCCGACCTTAATGACCATATCCATAATGAAAACCTCTTTTTGTGTATTTATATGGATCAGCCTGTGATCTGAACCTCAACCAAACGACCGTGACAGTATTTCTCACGCAGTACCGGCTTTTCGATTTTGCCGGTAGGATTACGGGGCACTTTGTCAAAGAAGATCTTTCGGGGACGTTTGTACCGAGGCAGGGCAGTGCAGAATTCGTCAATTTCTGCCTCTGTGCAGCTTTCGCCCTCTTTGATTTCGATAATGGCCGCAGCAATTTCACCGAGACGGGCATCGGGCAGGCCGATAACTGCCACATCCTTGATTTTGTGGAAGGAACGGAGGAAATCCTCGATCTGTACAGGATAGAGGTTTTCACCGCCGGAGATGACCACGTCCTTTTTGCGGTCGACCAGATAAATAAAGCCGTCGTCATCTTCCCGTGCCATATCACCGGTAAAGAGCCAGCCGTTTTTCAAAACCTCGGCTGTGGCATCGGGGTTTTTGTAGTAGCACTGCATCACACCGTCGCCTTGTACGATGAGCTCGCCCACATCACCCTTTGCAACCTCAGCGCCGTGCTCGTCCACGATTTTTGCCTGCCAGCCGTAGCCGGGCTTGCCAATTGCGCCTACTTTATGTACATTTTCCACACCTAAGTGTACGCAGCCGGGGCCGATGGATTCGGAAAGACCGTAGTTGGTATCGTACTGGTGGTGAGGGAATATCTTTTTCCAGCGATGAATCAGACTGGGGGGAACAGGCTGGGCTCCAATGTGCATCAGACGCCATTGAGAAAGACGGTATTTGCTTAAATCTACCCGTTGGTCGTCAATGGCATCCAGCAGATCCTGCGCCCACGGCACAAGCAGCCATACGATGGTGCAGCGCTCCTCGGTTACTGCCCGTAAAATCCACTCCGGCTTCACGCCACGGAGCAGAACGGCTTTTGAACCGGAAAGCAGAGAGCCAAACCAGTGCATTTTTGCACCGGTGTGATATAGAGGAGGAATGCAGAGAAATACATCGTCCCGGCTTTGGCTGTGGTGGTTCTGCTCTGTCAGACAGGAGTGAACCAATGCTTTGTGATTATGTAAGATGGCTTTCGGGAAGCCGGTAGTACCGGAGGAAAAATAGATAGCGGCATCGTCTGTTTCACACAGGGCCACAGGAGGAGCGCTGGAGGAGCAGAATCGCAGTAGCGACATACAATCCTCGGAGTAGGCAGGATTATTTTTGCCTACGAAAAACAGCGTTTTCACACCGGGAATATTTTTCTCGATGGCATCGATCCGGCTGACAAACTCCGGTCCAAATACCAACAATTCCACGTCCGCAAGATCTAAGCAGTATGCAATTTCGTCGCTGCTGTAACGGAAGTTCATAGGCACGGCAATGCAGCCTGCTTTCAGGATACCAAAGTAAATAGGCAGCCATTCAATGCAGTTCATAAGCAAAATGGCGACCTTGGTGCCTCTTTTTAGTCCACGGCTCAAAAGAAGATTGGCAAAGCGATTCGCCTGCCGATCAAAATCCTTCCAAGTCATTTCACGACGGTAGGGCGCATCTTGACTGGCGCTTTCAATCAGGTTAAAGTCCCACCAAGTGGCGGCCTTATCCCGCTCCTCAGAGGGATTGATCTCTACAAGGCAGCTTTCCTGCCCATAAAGTCGCGCGTTTCTTTCTAAAAAATCTGTAATTACCATAATGATCACCTCTTGTTGTATAAACAGAAAGTCCTCTGCCGAAAAGCAGAGGACAAGAAATTCCTGTGGTACCACCTCAATTTGCCGCATAGGCGGCCTCGTGGGATCGCATCAGATCCGCAAGCTGTATCGGGCTTTCCCGTCCTTGCCTACTGCTTTTTTCAGCAAGGCTGCTCCGAAAGGAATTCCACACCCTGGCTTCACTGCCTTGCACCAAACAGCAGCTCTCTGGAGAAACGGATAGGCGTGTACTGGTTTTCATCATCGCATTATCTTTATATTACTGTATACTCTACCACTTTTAAGCAGTTAAGTCAATGCGAAAAGGAATAAAAATACAAATTAAAAACTTGTATTTCCGCTTTAAAATAAAATGTGCGTAAAGTTATTTCGATAAACCCCCGGGGTGACGCCAAGTTCCCGTTTGAAAATCTTAATAAAATAGGCTGTAGACTGAAAACCGGTCTTCCAGGCGATGGTGGAAATGGAAAGGTCTGTTGTGACCAGATATTGCTTCGCCATACGAAGGCGGTATGCGGTTATGTATTGGTGAAGGGTCTGCCCTGTGGCACGTTTTACAAGCTGGCTTAAATAATAGGGGTGGTAGCCAAAGGCCTCCGCAACGGTCTGGTTGGATAATGTCGGATCACTGTAATTTGCGCATATATACTCCAGCACCGGGTTTGTCCGGTGACTGCTTTCATCCAAATTGTGAGAACGAAGCACTTCCAACAGCGCTAACTTTAGCAGGGAGGAGGTGGTTTCGCGGTATAGTGGTTCAGCTGCCAAAAATGCTTCTGCAATCTGGCAAAGAGCATTTTCTAAATCAGGCAGCGGCTGGGAGATAACATGGGACAATTCCTCTGGCATATCGTAGGTTATAAGACGCGTCGGATCAAAGTTTTCTTCAGAGGCTGTACCAAGAGAACCGCTAATGGCGCTATAATCGCTAATTAAGTCAAAATTGATGACGATAAGCGAGAAGTTTTTGCTGGTGGTTTCCAGATGGAAACGATATCGGCTGCCGGGTGGCAGATAAAACACAGTGCCGCCACGAAAGGGATATTGAACGTCGTTGACCACCATAAAACCGGAGCCTTTCCGGAAGAAAAACAGCCGGCAATCGTAGCAAATACTGTCAAAGGGTTTGTGCTTGTATATCGAATGAATCGCTCCGTAACGGATATAAGGGTTAAGCTGTATTAAATCCATAATAAATACCTTTGTTTTGTTATATTATTTCTGGGATTTGTCTTACATTATACTATGAAATTATTATATTATCAAGATATAAATTCAAATGGGGTGATATAAGCTTGCTTAAGCAGATGGATTTACAAGGCAGCGGCTTTCAGCCGATTTTTCGTAACGACCGTTTTTTGTGCGCCCTGATTACCCACAGCGGCCAATATTCCTACGGAAACGTTACTGCCGTAAA
>JAZKXS010000183.1:0-5625 GCA_045611745.1 Faecousia sp. | reverse complement strand
CCGTACCGTACCGTTCCTCAGTAAGGCTACCGGCTATTCCTTGGCAGATATTGCCACCGAGGTCATTTTGGGCAAGAGCCTGAAGGAACAGGGTATCTTTGATATCTACCCCGAGGAGAAAAAGCGCTGGTATGTCAAAGTGCCCGTGTTCTCCTTCAATAAGCTCCGTGGTCTGGATGCTTACCTTTCTCCGGAGATGAAGTCCACCGGTGAAGCCATCGGCTACGACGATAAGCTTAACCGCGCTCTATATAAGGCATTGCAGGCATCGGGTATGCACCTGCAAAATTACGGCACCGTCTTTGCTACCATTGCCGATCGGGATAAGGAGGAGGCGCTGCCTCTGATCCGTCGGTTCTATAATCTTGGCTTTAACATTCAGGCCACCGACGGTACGGCTAAGTTCCTGAAAGCCAACGGTATCCGCACCCACATTTTGGGTAAGATCAGCGATGGCAGCGAGGAAATCCCGGACGCACTGCGCCAGGGTCATATTGCTTACGTCATTAATACCAAGGAACCCGGTTCGGAAGGCTCTGACAGCGACGGCTACGAGATCCGCAAGATCGCAACGGAAAACAATGTGACCATCTTCACCGCAATGGACACCGTTCGTGTACTTTTGGATGTTTTAGAAGAAACCACCCAGACGATTTCTACCATTGATGCGTAAAAAAGCGCCTTACCTCTCCGACAAGGGGAGGTAAGGGCCTGTGTTTAATAAGGAGAACCTATGCAAAAAAGTATTTTTGGGATCGTCAGCAACGAAGCACTGACGGAAAATGTGTATAAAATGGTACTTGCCGGCGACACCTCCCACATTACTGCCCCCGGTCAGTTTGTCAATATTGCCCTTTCCGGACTTTACCTGCGCCGTCCCATTTCCGTATGCGATGTAGAGGGGGATAAGCTGACCATTATCTATAAGGCGGTTGGAAAAGGCACACAGCAGATGTCCCAAATGACACAGGGGGATTTGGACATTCTCACAGGCCTTGGCAATGGTTACGATTTGTCTCTTTCCGGGGAAAATCCTGTTTTGCTCGGTGGCGGCGTTGGCGTTCCGCCAATGTACTTACTTACAAAAAAGCTGATAAAGAACGGCAAAAATGTCAAAGTCATTCTTGGATTTAATACAAAATCCGAAGTTTTTTATGAAAATGAATTTAAGGCGCTCGGCTGCCAGGTGTATGTTACCACGGTGGACGGCTCTTATGGCCAAAAGGGTTTTGTGACCGATGTGCTGAAGGATATGGACTATTCCTATTTCTATACCTGCGGCCCGGAACCTATGCTCAAGGCGGTTTACAAAGCATCTAAAACCTCCGGACAGATGAGCTTTGAAAAGAGAATGGGCTGCGGCTTTGGCGCTTGTATGGGCTGCAGCTGCAAGACGTTAACCGGCTATAAGCGGATCTGCAAGGAAGGCCCTGTCATGCAGAAGGAGGAGATACTATGGGAAGACTAAGCGTAAACCTTTGTGGCATAGAGCTGGATAACCCCGTAATTCCTGCCTCCGGTACATTTGGCTACGGCTATGAATACGCCGAATTGTATGATATTAACTGCTTGGGCACATTTTCTTTTAAGGGTACAACGAAAGACCCTCGCTTCGGCAATCCCACGCCCCGAATCGCAGAATGTACATCCGGTATGATCAATGCGGTAGGCCTGCAAAATCCAGGCGTGGATAAGGTCATTTCTGAGGAACTGCCGAAGCTGAAAAAATGTTTCCACAAGCCTGTGATGGCAAATGTCAGCGGCTTTTCCGTGGAGGATTATGCCTATACCTGCGAAAAGCTGGACAAGGAGCCGCAGGTTGGCTGGCTGGAGGTCAATGTAAGCTGCCCCAATGTCCACGGTGGCGGAATGAGCTTCGGCACAGACCCGAAAGCTGCCGCAGAGGTAACAAAAGCGGTTAAGGCAGTTACCACAAAGCCTGTCATCGTCAAGCTTTCTCCCAATGTGACGGACATCGTGTGTATTGCAAAGGCCTGCGAGGATGCAGGGGCTGACGGCATCAGCCTGATCAACACGATGCTTGGTATGCGCATCGATCTGAAGACCAAAAAGCCCATCATCGCCAATAAAATGGGCGGCTTTTCCGGCCCTGCTATCTTCCCGGTGGCGGTGCGGATGGTATACCAGGTAGCCAATGCGGTGAATATTCCCGTTGTGGGAATGGGTGGCGTTTCTTCTGCCGAAGATGTGATCGAAATGATGCTTGCCGGCGCTACTGCAGTAGAGGTTGGCGCAGCAAACTTGATTGATCCGTATATTTGTGATACAATTATCAAGAATTTACCATCTGTTATGGATCATTATGGAATCCATACACTAAACGAAATTATTGGAGGAGCGAAATAATGGGAAAAGACGTAATCGTAGCTTGCGATTTTGCAAGTGCTGAGCAGACGTTTGCTTTCTTGGACAAGTTTACCGGCAGAAAGCCCTTTGTGAAAATCGGTATGGAGCTTTACTATGCAGAAGGCCCTGCCATTGTCAAAGAAATCAAAGCCCGGGGACATAAGATCTTTTTGGATCTGAAGCCTCACGATATTCCCAATACCGACAAAAAGGCAATGTCCGTCCTGCGGAATTTGGATGTGGATATTACAAACCTCCATGCCGCCGGCACGAAAAATATGATGGAAGCTGCCCTGGAGGGTCTTACCCGACCCGACGGTACACGCCCCTTGCTGATTGCAGTTACCCAGCTCACCTCCACCGATCAGGAGAGTATGGAGCGTGACTTGCTGATCAAAGAACCCATCGACCAGGTGGTTATGCACTACGCCAAAACCGCCAAGGAAGCAGGATTAGACGGTATCGTCTGTTCTCCCTTGGAGGCAGGCAAGGTACACAATTCCTGTGGCGCAGATTTTCTTACCATTACCCCCGGTGTCCGCTTTGCTGATGGCGATGTGGGCGACCAGAAACGGGTTATGACCCCCGCAGAAGCAAAGAAAATCGGCTCTGACTACATTGTGGTTGGTCGTCCTATTACGGCTGCAGCTGATCCGGTAGCTGCCTATGAGCGCTGCGTCGCAGAATTCTGTGACTGATCAATAAAACAGAAAGGATAAGAAGCTATGTTTACTCCAGAAGAACTTATGCAATTACTTCAGAGTTTGATTTGGCTGCTGGCAGGTGTCGGTATTTTTATCGTTGGCATGAATTTTATGAGTAGCGCCTTGGAAAAGAGTGCCGGTGACGGAATGAAACGGATGCTGGGCAAAATTTGTGGCAACCGTTTTTCCGGCGTTGGTATCGGCGCCGGTGTTACCGCCATTATCCAAAGCTCTTCCGCTACCTCTGTCATGGTCATTGGCCTTGTCAATGCCGGTGTTATGACATTGATGCAGGCAACACCTGTTTTGATGGGTGCAAAGATCGGTACTACCGTTACCGGTATTTTGGTGGCTCTGAAAAATGACTATTTTGATATGGCTATGTACCTGCTGGCATTTGCCGGCGTTATGATGGGCTTTGTGAAAAAGGAAAAGGTGCAGATCGCCGGCAGCCTTTGCAGCGGCCTGGGTATCATCTTTGTGGGCCTGAACATTATGAGTAGTTCCGATGCCTTCGGCAATGCCCTGGTGAAAGAAATGTTCACCGGTATCTTTGCTGCTATCGACTTCCCCTTGCTGCTGGTTATTGTAGGTATCATTTTTACCGCACTGATCCAAAGCTCCTCGGCGGCTACCGGTATTGTCATCACTATGGTGGGCGCCCGTGTGTTGGAGCTTGATTTGGCACTGTTTATTGTGATGGGTGCCAACATCGGTACTTGCGTCACGGCTCTTCTTGCTTCCATAGGCGGCACTACCAATGCCAAGCGTGTGGCGCTTATCCACTTTACCAACAACACCATCGGTGCTGTGTTCTTCACGGTGCTCGTCTGGATCATGCGTCCGCAGACAGTTGCGGTACTTAATGCCATCTTCCCCAATGATGATCCTATGAGCTTGCAAATGCGTGTTTCTCTGTTCCACGTAATATTCAATGTGACTACCGCCGCTTTGCTTTTGCCCTTCGTTAAGCAGCTGGTATCCTTCTCTGAAAAGGTGATTCGGGACAAGGTTGTGGAGGAGAAAAAGCATTCTCTGCGCTTTGTGGACGAGCATTTGCTGGCAGCACCCTCTGCAGCTATGGTGCAGACCAAGCGGGAGATCGACTATATGCTGTCTCTTGCAGAGGAAAATATCCGTCTTTCTCTCCACGCCATTTGCACAGGCTCTGATGAAAACGGGGAGAAGATCAACGAGAACGAGGATATTATTGACTTCACCAACAGCGCTATGACCGCTTTCCTTATCAAGCTGTCTGGTGCGAAGATCAGCACCAACGACGAGGCCACAGTGGGTGCCTATTTCCACGTACTCAACGACTTGGAGCGTATTGGTGACCACGCCCAAAACTTCTATGAGCTTAGCCAGGAAATGAAAGCAAAAGGCCTGGATTATTCCCAAACCGCCAAGGAAGAGATCGCCTCTATGTGCGACGCAGTCATCGAAATGTTTGCAGTGGCAAAGGATGTCTTTGAAAATCTTAACCGTACCCGTTTGCCGGAACTGACTGACTATGAAAACAAGGTGGACGATATGAAAAAGACCCTTACTGCCAACCATTTTGCCCGTCTGTCCAACAACGATTGCAGTGTAACCCATAGTCCCTACTATACCTCCACCATCGTGGGCTTGGAGCGTGTGGCTGACCACTTGGTCAATGTGGGTTACAGTATCAAAAATCCCACCGGCTCTCAGAAAGAGTCTAGATAAAAGGAGAATATTATGGAAGCCTACAAGAGAGAATTTATCCAGTTTCTGCAAAGTGCAGGCGTACTGAAATTTGGCGATTTTACAGCCAAATCCGGCAGAAAAATTCCTTATTTCGTCAATGCCGGTATGATTAAAACCGGCGACCAAATTACGAAAATGGGCGAGTTTTATGCCAAAGCTTATGCCGACAAGCTGGGGGACAAGAAGACCGTTCTCTATGGTCCTGCCTATAAGGGCATCTCTCTGTCCATTTCCGCTGCGGTTGCCCTTTCTAAAAATGGATTGGACCTGCCGTTTTTCTTTAACCGAAAGGAAGTAAAGGATCACGGCGAGGGCGGTGTGTTCGTAGGCTATGTACCCCAGCCGGGCGAGGAGATCGTTATTATTGAGGACGTGATCACAGCCGGCACTGCCATTCGGGAGAGCATGGAGATCCTCAGCCACTTGGAGGGCACAAAAGTTGTGGCAACCTTCATTATGGTAGATCGCAAGGAAAAAGGACAGGGCGAAAAGGGTGCAATGCAGGAAATCGAGGAGCAGTTCGGCTTCCCGGTCTACTCCGTTGTGGACGTGTACGACATCATCGAATACTTGGAAGAAGACCCTGCCAATGAAGAAAATGTGACCCGAATCAAAAACTATTTGGCTGTGAATGGAGCGCCTGTATGAGAAGTCTAATCGATATTACGGATTTTTCCGTAGAGGAAATTTATGATCTGATGCAAACCGCCTGCCACATCAGCGAGCACCCTGAGCAGTATGCGGAAAGCTGCAAAGGCAAGAAATTGGCAACCCTCTTTTTTGAACCTTCTACCCGTACCCGTCTGAGCTTTGAAGCGGCAAT
>JAZKXS010000182.1:0-7256 GCA_045611745.1 Faecousia sp. | reverse complement strand
GGCGCAAATGCCCTTCAATTCCTCTTCTACAATGATGGTTTGGCGCTTGCCGCGGTTACTGTACCCCGCGGGGCAATTACGGAACCGGCCAAAGGGGTGACGGTGACCCTGAAATCTGCAAAGACAGGCGTTTACGGCTATGCGCTGAGCGGTGAGAATATCAGCGGAAAGGTAGATATTACTTTTCTTGCGCCTACGGGACTTTCTGCGGCGCAGGTATCGCCCGGTAACGCTTCCTACGATCCGCAGACGGGTAAATGTACCGTGCAGAATGTGAATTTAGGCAAATTCTCTATTTCCTACAGCGGAAACGGCGGCGCGGTGACGGCAAAAGCGCCCCAATTTGAGAGCGCCCTTGAATATGCTAAGGCTTACACCTACCGTGTGGGCAACGCCAACGCCATCCCTCTTAGTGTGCTGTTTAAGCAGGTTGGCGGTGCTTCCTCCGGGGCGGTCAATGTGACCTTCCGGAATGTGGACACCCGCCAAAGCGTGTCTGGCAAGTACAGCCCTGCCGGCGATTGGAAGAAAGGCACAGTCAAGTTCTCCGGCACGGGCTTTATTGAGGTCAAGCTCAACAACTGCGCCATCGTGGTGGAGGTAGTTGACGGCAAGAATATCCTGCCCGGCGGCAGCATTTTCAGCGCAAATGGTCAAAACGTTGTTCTGCTGAGTGACGTTACGCTGACGGAATCTGCACAGCTGACGGTTTCCGGCGGCTATGGGCTCTTTGGTAACGGCTTTACCGTTACCGACAAGCGTACCTCTACCAAGGGCGAGATCGGCGCGATCCACGTCACTGATGGGGTGATGGACAATGTGAAGCTGATCGGTTATCAGTCCCGGAAGCCGGATGCGCTGGCCAAGGAAGAAGGCCGCGCCCCCGCGCTGAGCATCGTGGGTGAGGCAAATATCTATAATTCCTACATTTACGGCGGCAGGATCGCTGTGGAAGTGAAGAGCAGCGGCGCGCCTGTTTATATGGAAAATGTGACCATCGACGGCGGTTCTCGCGCCAATATGCAGGTGGCGAGCAGCCGCCTGACCCTGAAAGACTGCGTTACCACTGCGGACACCCGGGGCGGTCTCAAGGGTATTGGCATTTTGGTTACGACTACGGATGTAAAGCTTAACTTGGAGGGCACATTCCACCAGAGTAACTGGCTGAAAATGGCAGATCTGCCCAGCACGTACAGTATGATGCTGTCTGATGTGTATAATAACCGCACCCATTCCTTTAAATACGGCGATGCGAAATACGTGAATACCGGCATTTTCTTCTTCTCCGAGTCTGTAAGCTTTACCAAAGCCCAAGCGGAGAGCCAGCTCGCGGACAATACGGGCAACCAATATGGTTTTTTGACAAAATCTGCCGCTGGTTATTCTGCGCTGTGTTATATGCCGAAGGCCTCTATGGGTGGGGCTACCTTCTTTGCTCCGGCTTATGTGACGGCAGGCAATCATCCGAATGCGCCCAAGGCGGTTTTCGATTTCAAGTCGAAGAATTATGAGAGCAAGGAATACGGCTCTAACCAATACTGCGTATATAACCCCTTGGGTTATGTGGATATTTCCTTTAATTTGGGCGGTAAAAAGGTATGGAATACGGACATTCTTACCGTGACCAAGTTTGGTAAGAAAATCACGCCTACCGTGACGATGGACGGCGTGGATTACACCGGAAAGTCTATCACGTTCACCAAGGCAGGGGAGTATACCATTGTCTACACCTATAAAGACACCTACAACTGCCGTTTCCCCGGGGAGCTGTACGACGAAAGCTATACTAAGGAGCTGACCGTGAAGGTCGCGGTGGTTGACCCCAATGTGAAGACCTACCACCCCGAATTTACCTACACCGATGGGACACCTGCTAAGCAGGTAATGGCGAATGACAAGGTCTATGTGATGCCGAATGTGAGCGGCACCTCCGGCAAGATCGGTTCTACGGTGGTGGACGGTGTGACTGTTTACTATCCCATTGTAAATATAGGCGGCTCGGATAGCGCCGGTAAGCCATACGCAAGCGGTAAGATATACTGCTTCAGTCCTGCGTTTACAGCTATCAACATCAAGGATTACGACAAGAACAGTGGCAAGCTGCTCTACACCTATGATAAGACCACCAAGACTTGGCCCCACAATGTTTCCGCTTCTACAAAGGTCAGTCAAGGGGATGTGTTTGGCTACGGCAAGACCGCGCCCTATACCGGCGGAACGGGCGATACCTACAATGTATGTAAGTACAATGACGAGTACGGTCTAAGCTTTGTTTCTTCGGAAATTGAGCGAAATGTGGTGGCGGCAACCCGGCTGGTAGAGTTCTACTATGTGGGCAATGACGGCATTACCTATTACTATTATATTCAGTACAATCAGTCGGAGGTCGCTTACGAATCCTGCGTTACTCCCGATACGCAGGTAACGCTGGCGGACGGCACCCGGAAGGAAATCCGGCATGTGACCTATGATGATCAACTGTTGGTGTGGAACTTCTACGAGGGCAAGTACGACGTAATGCCTGCTTCCATCGTGATGAATCACGGCTACGGCAACCATACGGTGGTTACGCTGAATTTTGCCGACGGTACTGCGGTCAATACCATCAACGGTCACGGCTTCTTTGATGCAGACAGCCGGGCGTATGTGATCTTGGGCGAAGATAGTGCGGCAGAGTATGTCGGTCACAGTTTCGTGAAGGCTGACGGAGACGGTTATAAGACCACCGAGCTTATTGGCTATACCGTTAAGACGGAGTACACCGAAAGCTGGTCTGTTCTGACTTATGGCCTCTATAACTGCATTTTGGAGGGTATGTGGACTCTGACACCTGCGGAGATCCCCGGAAGTCCTGATTATCTGATGCCTTTTGAAATGGGCGCGGCTATGAAGTACGACGAGGAAAAAATGCAGGCGGATATCGAAAAGTACGGTCTTTATACCTATGAGGATTTTGCTGACCTTATGACGGAGCAGCAGTTTGAAGCGCTCGGACTTTCCACATGGAAGGTGGCGGTCGGCAAGGGCTACATTACTTGGGAGGACATCCTCCAGCTTGTTGAGATCCATATTGGCTAGAATTTATGCAAACGGCCCCCTCTGACGAGGGGGCTGGATGCACAAAGTGCAGACTGGGGAGAGAAACTACCCCTCAGTTAAAAATCATAGTTTTTTGACAGCTCCCCTGTGTAAGGGGAGCTATTTTGTGTAGTGACAACCTTTTTGCGGGTTATTCCTCGTCAGCGGACGTATTACACAGAAGAGGCTTTTTTCATTTCCATATAGGGCATTTCGGAAAAGCCGTTTTTGCGGTAGGTGTGGACTGCGGGGAGATTGTCGTGTTCGACCTCCAAGCGCTGCAGGTGGTCGGGGTATTTTTCGTCCAAATAGGCAAAAAACTGACTGCCTATGCCGAGATTGCGGTATTCCGGCTTCAGGTATAGGTCTTCGATCCAGATACAGGGCACACCGTATTCGGTGGAAAAGCTTTTGGCGATCATCCCATAGCCGGAAATTGCGCCGTCTGTTTCAAAGACAAAGCCCTCTGCGTAAGGATTTTCACTTACGCAGGCGGCAATATCTGCACAGAAAATCTCCTCCGAGCCGTTGGTGGCAACGGCGGGGGAGGCATAAAACACGCGCATCATCGAAAGCACTGCTTCCCGGTGCGCTTCTGCCATAGAAAGAATTGTGGTCATAGGGATACCTCACTTTGCGGGATTATCTTTGTAGAGATGATCGTTTGCGCAATTAACAGATGACCTTCGTTGTCATCCTGAGTAAGCGCAGCGCATCGAAGGATCTTCGCACCGGAGGTCTGCGTTACACAAACGATAATATGTAGATTCTTCGACTCCGCACTCCGTGCCTCGCTCAGAATGACAGGGGAGAGAAGTGCATCTTCTGCAAGGTGGCTGCTGAATGCAATCATACCATATTAAGTCGGAATAAGCAAGATTGTACAAAGTTTGTTCATACTTTTTGCTCCGCATCTTGCAAACCGGGGGAGAGTGTGGTAAACTAAGGTATAAAAATTCGACAGGATGTGATATTGTGAAAATTAATACCCAGAACCTGCCCTATGATGAAGTACTGAAGCTGCCCCGTTTGCAGCATAAAAACCCCAGAAAGCCCAGCAGACTTTTGGCTACCGTTGTGCGCCTAGTGTCTGCTACCACCCTTGCGAAAACCAAGTTTTCCTATACCACCGAGCGGATGGAGCTTGTGGGGGATCAGCCCTGTTTGATCCTGATGAACCATTGCAGCTTTACGGATATGAAGCTGGCATACGGTATTTTCTATCCTAAGCGCTTTGGCATCGTTACCTCTGTGGATGCCATGACCGGCATTTTGGGGAAGCTGATGCGGCTGCTTGGCTGTACGCCCACCCATAAGTACATCACAGATGTCTCCCTGATTCGGGATATCGAATATATGCTTAAGACCAATAAAACAAGCGTCTTGATGTACCCGGAGGCGGGCTATTCCTTTGACGGCCGCGCCACCGCGCTGCCCCGGAAGATGGGTGTGCTGATGAAGCGGCTGGGTGTGCCGGTGGTAACGGTCATTACCCAAGGCGCGTTTGCAAGAGACCCGCTGTACAATATGCTGCAGATCCGGGATGTGAAGGTCAGCGCCCACGTAAAGTGCATTGCAACGGCGGAGGAGCTGAAGGAAAAGAGCGTTGCCGAGCTGGATGCGCTGCTGGAGGAGTCCTTCTCCTTTGATAATTTTGCTTGGCAGCGGGACAATAAAATCTCCATCGATGTGCCTTTCCGGGCAGACGGACTTCATCGCATCCTCTATAAGTGCCCCCATTGCGGTAAGGAAAATGAGATGGAGGGCAAGGGCATCCACCTTACCTGCCACGCCTGCGGCAAGAAATGGGAGATGGACGAATACGGTCAGCTTGCCGCCTGCGAGGGAGAGACGGAATATCCCCACATTCCTGACTGGTATACATGGCAGCGGGAATGTGTCCGCAAGGAGATCGAGGACGGTACGTATCTTCTGGACACCGATGTGGATATTGCGGTGCAGGTAAATCTGGACGGTGTGTGTATGATCGGCGGCGGTCACCTGACCCATGATTTGGATGGCTTCCACCTGACAAGCGATGATGGAAAGCTGGATTATATCCAGTCTCCGCTGGCTTCCCATACACTGTATTCTGACTATTACTGGTATGAGATCGACGATATGATCGGCATCGGTGACACGGAGTTTTCCTATTTCTGCTTCCCGAAAACAAAGACCTCTGTCACCAAGGCAAGGCTTGCCACCGAGGAGCTGTATAAGATCAAGAAGTATCAGAGAAAAACCGCGCCGAAAGAATAATACAAAAATCCCGTCCGGAGCTTCCTCCAGGCGGGATTCTTTTTGAAGCAGGGTTCGACTCCCTGTGATTTCTATAAAAAGAAAAGCCATCCCAAGGGATGACTTTTCTTTTTGGAGCGGGATACGGGAGTCGATTTAATCAGGGTAGCCCCCTGTTGCGGTTCCCAGCGAATGTCCTTGTCCATTCGGCCGTCGTCCCTCGCTGACCGCTGCCACTCGCTCAGCTCTCTTTATCTGCCACCGGCAGCGGTCGCATCGCTCCCCAGTGTTTGCACTGGTGTCAGCAATATGCCACCGGCATATTGCATATAGATGGGTTCGACTCCCTGTGATTTCTATAAAAAGAAAAGCCACCCCAAGGGATGACTTTTCTTTTTGGAGCGGGATACGGGAGTCGAACCCGCCTCTTAGCCTTGGGAAGGCCGCATAATACCGATATACCAATCCCGCATCGAGGGTATTATAGCAGAGGTAAATAAGAAATTCAAGTCCTTTTTGTCGATATTGCAGGCGCTTGATTTTCTGCAGGCAAACAAGTATAATGCAGTTGGATAAATTGGAATTTGTCTAACGGTCTTACAAGTCGTCCCTACGGTGTTATACGAGGATGCGGTGAAGGCGGGCCGTCGAGGGTGCCGGCCCCTACAAATGGTTTTCACGAAAGCACTTGCTTCGGCAAGTGCTCAGAGTGTCAAAAAACTTCCAATATACCCCCGTTTCTGATATAATAAAGGAAACGGGGGTGTTTTAATGGAACAATGGAGAAAAGATGCAAGAAGCGAAGTAATTATCGTAGATTTAGAGGCACTTGTACCTCAGGATCATCTGCTTCGTAAGATAGAAAAAATAATGGATTATGAGTGGCTATATGAGCGTCTAGACCCGTATTATTGTCACGACAACGGCAGACCCGGCACAGATCCCGTTGTACTCATAAAGATGGTACTCATTCAGCATCTGTTTGGCATTCCCTCACTCCGACAGACACACCAGCGGATTCAAGATACACTATCTTACCGTTGGTTTTTGGGATATGGTTTACTGGACGAGATTCCCCATTTTGCCACGGTGAGCTATGCCTTTTGCAAGAGATTCCCAGAGGAATTGGCGGCAGAAATCTTTGAGCATATTCTCAATAAAGCATTAAATAACCATATGGTAGACCCTAGTGTAATTTTTATTGACGGCACCCACATCAAAGCCAGTGCCAATAAGAAAAAGTTTCAAAAGGAGCAAGTTAAGAAAGCCGCCAAAGTATATTCCGGTCAGCTGCGCCGTGAGGTAAACGCAGAGCGTGAAAAATTAGGCAAGAAACCCATTGAGGATGATGAAGATGACAACGATCCGCAGAATCCCACCGGTGGTGCAACAACAGAGAAGACCGTATCTACAACCGATCCGGATAGCGGAATGTTTGTAAAAGGAGAACATGAAAGACAGTTTGCTTATGAAGCCCATACGGCGTGCGACAACAGAGGATTTGTATTAGGTGTAGAAGTAACCGCAGGCAATGTACACGACAGTGTAGCGTGGGATACTCTATACGACAATGTAACACATAAGCACGAAGTACAATTCGTGACAATGGACGCCGGCTATAAGACCCCTTGGATAGCAAAGAAGACTTTAGATGATGGTAAAGTGCCAGTATTGCCCTACACAAGATATAACGGAAACCAAGAAAGATATAAGCCGTGGGAATATACCTACGACCCTGCAAATGATACCTATACCTGCCCCTGTGGAGGAATATTAAGACACACAACCACAGACCGGGACGGGAAAAGAACATACCGCAGTACACCAAAGGAATGCGCAAGCTGTCCTTGTAAGGCAAAGTGCGGAGCAAACGAAAAAGGACAAAAGTTATTCACAGCTCACATTTGGCAGGAGTATCTGGATTTGGTAGAGCTGATACG
>JAZKXS010000181.1:0-8824 GCA_045611745.1 Faecousia sp. | reverse complement strand
ATTTTGACAAAGAAAAAGTCCTGAAAACCAATGGTTTTCAGGACTCGGTGGTGGAGATAAGCGGGATCGAACCGCTGACCTCTTGAATGCCATTCAAGCGCTCTCCCAGCTGAGCTATACCCCCATATTTTTGCTACAAATAAACAGCTTGTGTATTATAGCAAGCCTTAGCCGATTTGTCAAGAGGTATCGAGAAAATTTCGGCGCAACGAAACCACATCCATTTCTGTCAAAATGGTGCTTGCACCAAGTATTCTCGTGTGTTAAAATAAAAGTGGTTGTGAGTATCTTTTAAAGAGAAAAGTTATCAACCTTGGATAAATTCTACAGTTTTGCACAATACAATTATGGGATTCGACGTTCTGAAACGTAGCACTAAGACTACCAAATCAGCTTGCGCACGATCCATTTCTTCAAACCTGTAATGCCGGCATAAAGATATGCCGCTGTGCCTACGAATAATGGAGGTTTTTTATGTTTTACAAAAATGCAAAAATTTTTTGCGATGATTTTCAGTTCCGTTTGGGTGCTTTCGAGGTAAAAGACGGTAAATTCGGCAAAATTTTGCCGGAAAACGTACCGGCGGATGCCATCGATCTCAACGGCGCAACGGTTATTCCCGGACTTGTGGAAATTCACAGTCACGGCAATTCCGGCGCAGACTTTTCTGATGGTGATTACGACGGGCTTAAGCAGATGGCGGCATTTTATGCCCAAGAAGGCGTTACAACCTTTGCGCCTGCCTCTATGACCCTGCCCTACGATGTGTTGGAAAAGGCGTTCAAAAATGCGAAGAAGCTGGTTGAGGAGAGAATCCCCGGCCTGTCTGTGCTTCGTGGTATTCAAATGGAAGGCCCTTATTTCTCCTATAAGAAGCGAGGCGCCCAAAATGCCGATTATCTGAAAGAACCGGACTTTGACGGCTTTAAAGCCTTGTATGATGCCTGTGGCGGACTTATTCGCATTGTGGACGTTGCCCCGGAGCTGCCTGGCGCAGAAGAATTTACGGAGAAAGCCAGCAAGCTGTGCACGGTCTCTGTTGCCCATACCGATTCCGGATATGAGGACGCAAAAGCTGTTTTTGATGCAGGCGCCAAGCACCTGACCCACTTGTATAATGCCATGCCTCCCATCCATCACCGCAACCCCGGTGTAATTCCGGCGGCTTCGGAAAACCCAGATGTACAGGCGGAGATCATCTGCGATGGCTATCACATCCACCCGTCCTCTGTGCGGCTGGCATTTGCCATGTTCCCCCAAAGAATGGTGCTGGTCTCCGATTCCGGCCGCTGTGCTGGTATGGAGGAGGGGAGCGAATTTGATTTAGGCGGACAAAGCGCATGGTTGCGGGGCGGCGTAGCAAAGCTATCTGACGGCACCATTGCTTGTTCTGCAGCTACACTGTGGCAATGCCTGCGCAACACCATTTCTTGGGGCATTCCCGAAGAGAGTGCCATCCGTGCCGCCACCTATAATCCTGCAAAGGCCATTGGCGCAGATGGGGTTGTTGGTTCTATCACGGAAGGAAAAATGGCAGATTTCGTTGTTTGCGATGCCAATTATAACAAAGTGCAGGTATATATTGCCGGAGAGAGCATATTGGCATAAATTTGTTCCTTTACAGATGATACGCATTCGTTTGCCCGTATGAAAATCGTGTTTTAGGAGGAAGCTCTATGAATGTAGAGAAATTTCAAGTATTTGCAAAGAAAATTGTAGATAATTGCGGCAAGGTCATCGTTGGCAAGGATGAAGTGATCCGCCAAGTGGCAGTAGCTTTTTTGTGCGGAGGTCATGTGCTGCTTGAGGACGTGCCCGGCACCGGCAAAACAATGCTGCTGCGTGCTTTTTCCCGGACGGTGGGTGGGGACTTTAAGCGTATTCAGTTTACGCCGGACCTGCTTCCCTCTGACTTAACCGGCATTAATTTCTACAATCCTAAGACCGGAGATTTTGAGTTCCGCCCCGGTCCGCTGTTTTCCGGTATGATATTGGCAGACGAAATTAACCGTGCTACGCCTCGTACCCAATCTGCCCTTTTGGAGGCAATGGAGGAGGGGCAGGTCACGGTCGATGGCGTGACCCGTCCGATGCAGCAGCCTTTTATGGTTATGGCTACCCAAAACCCCATTGAATCTTATGGTGTTTTCCCCCTGCCGGAAGCCCAAATGGACCGTTTCTTTATGCGCCTGAGTATGGGTTATATGGAACGGGAGCAGGAGCTTAGTGTTATTTCCCGACCCTCTACGCTGACGATCATTGAGGCTTTGGAGCAGACAGTTACAACAGAGGAAGTTTTGCAGCTGCGCAAGGAATTTAGTGACGTTTACGTCAGCGAGGATGTAGCCTCTTACATACTGGACATTGTCCGTGCTACCAGACAGGCAAGCGTATTGGTGGGCGGCGTGTCTACCCGTGGCGCAATAGCCCTTTATAAAGCCGCTCAGGTCATTGCTGCTATGGAAGGCCGTGACTATGTGATTCCGGAGGACGTGGTGCGAGAGGCGTTGCCTGTGCTGGCACACAGACTGACCGCTGCTTCCGGCTCCCGGACTGACGGTGAAAATTTCCTGCAGGAGGTAATTGCCTCTCTTGCAGTGCCAATGGAGGATGTGAAAGCGCTATGACCATTGCGGTACTTGCGGTTGTGGTCATAGGTTTTGCTTTACTGGAACGCAAATGGGCGGACTATGTGCTGAATGCTTTGAAGATTCACACTGCTTGGGATAATCGCTTGGCGCAGCCGGATCAACCGGTGACCCAAAGTGTCACAGTGGAGAATCACAGCCGATTGTTCATTCCTTTTGTGCGACTGGTTTTGGGGTATCCTGATGAAGCGAAGCCTGCTGTGGATGAGCAATGGCGAAAGCAGTATTACCGAAGTAACATTCTGTCTTGGAACGCAGAATACAGGATGACCATTCGTGGCCGCCGCAGCGTTACACAGCAGGTGACAATGACCTTCGGCAAGCGAGGGGTTTATAAAGCCGGTGGCTATCATTTAAGCGCCGGAGATCTTTTGGGATTCCGGGAATCTAAGTGTCACGGTGACGGAAGAAACATCGTGGTAATGCCGCAACATTCGAAACAGAAGATTTCGCTGGATGCGGTAGGTGGATTCATTGGGGATGTGTCCGTAAAACGGTTTATTTTAGAGGACCCTATTCTTACAACCGGTTTCCGGGATTATACGGGACGTGAACCTATGCGGGCGATCTCTTGGACAAGAACGGCCCAAGCAGGCTCCTTGCAGGTAAAGCAATATGATTATACGGCCGAACGGCACATTGTTGTGCTGCTGAATGTGGAGGGCGCAGATGAACAGCAGTTTGAAGAATGTCTGCGTCTGACCCGATCTGTCTGCGAGAAATTGGAGCAGAAGAAGATTCCTTATGGATTTCGTACCAACGGCAATTTGCCAGGCCCGGTAGGTAAGGTTACATATATGGTAGAAGGCTTAGGCCTCCAGCACCTCAATACCATTCTTTACGGTCTCGGCAGCGCAGATGGTACGTGTTTTCACTCTTTCCGGTATTTGGTAAGAAAGACACTTAGAACCCGGAAAAGCAGCGAAGCCTATATTGTTATAACGCCGGATGACAAAGGTTCAGTCCATGCCTGTATCCAAGAACTGAGCAATGCTGTCGGTACGCCGATCTGTGTTTTGCGAGGATGCGAGGGGGTGGCGGAGCAATGAGTATTTTGATGTTGCTGAAAATCTTTTCCGATTGCTGCATCTGTTTTGCACTATTGGCTTCCGGCCCGGTTTCCTTTGATTTTCCCCTTTTGCTTCTGGCTTTGCTTTTGGGTGTTATAGCAGGTGTGGCCACGTTTTTTGAAAGAAAAAATTGGAAAGCGCTGCGATATCTTTGCGGCGTTTTGCCGGTGCTGTGCCTGCTGATCGGTGAAAACAAAGGACAGTTGCTGATCTTAGCAGTTCCGGCTATCTATACGGCGTTGGTTATTTTTCGAGGAAAGCTTGAGCTGGAATATTACAGCTATAACCGATTTTTATTACAAAGCCTGGGGCTGCTGGGCGGCGCATATGTAATCATACTCACTTGGGAGTTTTTGACTACTATAACAGGCAAGCCTGTAACATTGTTGGATGCAGACGTAATGTTTCGGTATGGGTTTGTGCATATGGTCTGCGGCATTGTCCTTCAGCGACAGCTGCGGCTGGGCGTTGACCGGATTTCCAAAAGCGGCAGACGTCAGATATCGGCACTGTTAGGTACCGGCGGAGGAATCGCCTTCGGCTTTTTGGTAGCAGAGCCGTTTTTGCGTATGCAGGTGCTGGAGCTTGTAAAAATCGCCCTTCTGGCACTGGGTATACCGGTTGTGTTTGTAATTGAATTGATTTCCAAGGGATTAAATGCAGTGCAGCAGATTTTGCCCGGCAAACCGGGTCAGACGACCCAAGGCTCCGGTACCGGAGCAGGGGGCAATGCTGCGGTGAAGCCACCGGAAACCGGAGTCTTGCCCAGCGACCCTGTGCCGGAGGCAAAGGAACTGGATCCAGCCCTTGTTTGGGGCGTGTTGGTTGCTGCTCTTTTGGTCGTGGCGGCAGTGATCCTGTATAAATCCTTCCAAAAAGGGCGAAATACTGCGGTAGTAGGGGAAATGACCGGTGTTGTGGTCACACCACCCAAGCGAAAGCAGTCACCGAGGACATCTAACCGATATAAGGTGCGGCAGCTTTATCGGGAGTTTCTGCGTATGGAAAATGGTCGAGGACTCAAACTCAAAAAGAGTGATACCAGCGCAGATGTTCTGAAGCGAATGCACCCGGAAACGGATAAAAATAGCGCCGAAGCGCTTCGCCAGGTGTATCTGTCTGCACGATATGATGACCGACAGAGCATAAGCCGTGACCAATTAAACGCGGCAAAACAGGCCTTTAAAGGCACAAAAAAGACGGATAAACAGTAAAAATCGGCAAGGAAACCTTGCCGATTTTGCTTATTTGATGAGCAGCCCCAGCAGTGTTCGGTCGGTGAAAGCAGGGGAGGTGTAGGCACCGTCAAAAAGGGCTTCCATATTGTCAGCGCTGTTTTCGATCTCCTTTGAGAAAAGCTGGGCGGTTTCCACGAAATCTCCGCCTAAATGCCGAAGCAGCAGGCAGGAAATAATGATCCACTTGACCCGGCTGATAAGATCGTAGTCAGATACCGCTTGCAGGTAATAACGCAGTAGAGCGTAGCGGACAAATTGGGGCGTTTCTTTGGGCCACGGGGCAGGGGAAGGGTTGCAAAGGCGAGTTTTCCACTGGGGCGTGAGGATTTCTAAGTTGCGAAAATAGGCATTTATTGCACCAATATCGCCGGATAAAGACAGTTTATTTGCCGCCCTTAACAGACCCTCCGGGTCAAAAACGGCACTTTCGCCGCTGTCCAGCCAAGATTGCACCTCGTGGGCGTATAGCAGGGTGATGGCCAGCATTTGGGGCAGGGGATAGGCACATTCCTTCCAAAAGGATAAAAGGACATTTCGGCTTTGGAGCAAAATGTCCATTGCCTCCTTATCATAGTCACCGGGTTCGCCACCGGAAAGGGTGGCGCTGAGAATATTTTGATTTTCCGGTGAGAGAATCAGCCTTGCGGCCGCAGGGCAGGACAGTTCCAGGCCACGTTCTATAAAATCTCCATAATCGTGGCAGATGCGTGGAAATTCCCGGCAAGTTTTGCTTAAAGCATCATGGCCAAGCTGGCACTGGATTTCACATAACCCGTCTTGTCGCCACATCGGGCATCGGCCGTCGGAAATCGTGAGATATATGGTGTCGTCCTCTTGACGCATTTTGTTGCGCAGAGCGTCTCCCAAAGCGCCGGGAAGCGCATAGTAAAGGGCGGCAGTGTCGGGGTCAATATCTACATCCCATAGGTGGCAGCAGCTATCGGGGCAGGCGGAGGCAATGCAGGTAAATTTATTGTAATATTCCGGTATGCGTTCGATCATAATAAAACCTCAAAAATGGCAAAGCCCACAGGACTTTGCCATTTTTCTTTATTTTTCGGTGTTTTGCAGACTTTCGGCAGCTTTTTGGAATGTATCCCGGGCGTTTTGGGCAGATGCCTGATACTGAGAAAGCAGCTCGGTGAGCTTGTCTGTCAGCGCAGTAATGTCGTCGGCAACGACGGTCGCATCGGCAGCAGCACCGGTAAGCACAGCGTTTGCCTGTTCGTAAATCTGCTGGGCACGTTCTTTGGCAAGGCGCTCTGCCTGCTCGGCCCGGCGGTAGGCCTCAAGCTCTTCTTCGGTGGCGTTAGAAGGCTCGCCGGCGGAGATGCTTTGCAGCTTTGCTTCCAGCTCACGGACACGGGCTTGCTCTGCCTCGATCCGAGCCAGCAGCTCCTGCTCCCGATTTTGGGCGGCACGAACCTGACTTTGCATCTGGTCAAGCTGGGATTTGTTGCGGTTGTTGATAAACTCAATGTAATGCACCACATCTTCTCGGTTAAAACCGTTGAGTGCGGAACGGAAATTGTGAACAGTGGCCATAGAAAAGCCCTCCTTAAACGAAAACAAGCGTATTTTGTTAAAGTATAACACATAAAGGGAAAGAAAACAACTCCCGGTATGAAAATTTGCAGATGTTCATAGAATATTGCTGCATTTTAGGTTAAAAAACCTATTTATGTTGTAAAATACTGAGAAATATGATATGTTGTTTATAAAGACAGAAAGGGGAAGATATAAATGGCGAAAATTGCAGTCGAAAAAGAAATACACTCCAGGAAAATCAAAACACCCAATGCGATCTATAACATCTTAGGTACAGTATGGCGGCTGTTTATGTACAAGCAGTACAATGTACACTACACATTCAAAAAGGATTTTCGGAAGGAAAAAGGTCCCTATTTCTTTATCAGCAACCACGCATCCCGGTTAGACTATATTTTTACCGGTGTGCCGCTATTGCCGGTGCGTATGAATTATGTGGCAGGCTACAATGAGTTCCACCGCAGCCATTTATCGTTGGTCTTTAAGCTTCTGCGGGTGATCCCCAAGAAGAACTTTACGCCCGATCTCTACACGGTAAAGGAAATCAGCAGAGTCATCAAGGCCGGTGGCAGAGTGTGCATTTTCCCGGAGGGTATGAGCTCTATTTCCGGTGCAAATCAGCCTGTCGCCATAGGCACGGGAAAGCTGTTTAAGCATCATAAAGTGCCGGTGTATTATTCTGTGATCCGTGGCGGCTATCTGACCAGTCCAAAATACAATCTAAAAGACCGCTGCGGCAGAGTGGAAGTGGAATTTGATCAGCTCTTTACCGTGGAAGATTTGGAGCATATGACACCGGAGGAGATCGAAAGCGCCATCAACAAGGCGATTTACCACGACGATTATGCCTGGAACAAACAGCATAAGCACCACTATGATATTGGCGAAAAGGGCGCAGAAGATCTGGAGGATCTGCTGTTTTGGTGCCCCAAATGCGGCAAGCAGCATACCATGGCAACAAAAAGAAACACCATATTTTGTACCAATTGCGGTAACGGCGCCACGTTGCTGGACACCTATGAGCTTGTTCCCTTTGATGATACCTGCGTCATTCCTGAGACCCAAACGGCTTGGTTTGATATGGAGCGGAACGTGATCCGGCAGGAGGTAATGGCGGAGGATTTCTGCCTGGAGGAAAAGATTAAGCTTGGTGTTTTGCCGGAGTTTACGCTGCTGAAGAATCAGGCAACCTCTGAAATCGTAGGAGAGGGCACGCTCTGCTTGGATAGATCCGGTCTTTCCTATGAAGGCACGAAGGACGGTGCGCCGTTTACGTTCCATATTGACAGCCAATCCTTGCCTACATACGGTATGTGTACGGATCTTAGCCGTTTCTATACGTTCCTGAACGGCCAGTTCGTGGAATTCTACCCGGAGAGACGAGTGGTAGAGAAGTTCTTTTTGGCAACAGAGGAGATCCACCGCTTAAACGGCGGCAAATGGAAAGCGTTTTCCCCGGAAGAAGCTGCAAAGGTGTAATCAATAAGCAACTTCCTTGCGTAAACGTGACTGAGGGATTGTAGCCGCCCGGAGGGCGGCGTATGCCGGATGGGAATTATTTGCTTGCACTTGATAGATTGTTTCGGAAGAGACTCGTTTGCATTTTTGCCTTTGTGGGGGACGGGCAAAAATTAAGGTAGCAACCAGTTTTTGAACTGGTTGCAGCAATATGCCACCGGCATATTGCGATTTGATCTTTCGAGTCCTTTCCTCTTTGCAAAAATAAAAGACACAGTGGATTGTATCATCCACTGCGTCTTTTATTGTATTTGGGCGTATATTTTTATAGAATCCCCGGCCTGGGGGTTCACTTTTCTGTGATAGGGGGTTCACCTTACTCTCCACTGTTGAATTTAATAAGAGTGTCCCAATCTATAGATCCATCTTCCTTGCAATAGTTGATGGTAAATTCACGAATCATACGGTTTTCAGCTTTACTGTAGGCTTCCTCAAATTCCTTTGCGTATTCATCGGGTCTAGTTCCCATAAAGGCAATAATCTTGGTAAAGAAATCGGGGTCACCAGTAAGCCATTCCCAAAAGTCTTTGCCAGCCAATTCCAGATAGAACTTTTCGTGTCCAACCTTGGTTTTCTTTTTGCCGTAACCATAACCAACTACCGGCAAATATGCTTTTCTGGCCTGTTGTGCTCGTTTCTGTGTGGATTGAAAATTCTGTTCTTGTCTTTTCCTGCTATCAGCATTAAAAACGGAATTGCAGTGGTGGATTTTGAGAAATGCACCGCTTGCGGTCAGTGTGTGAAAGCTTGTCCCAAACAGCTGATCACCATTATTTCAGCAAAAGATAAATATGTGGTAAAA
>JAZKXS010000180.1:0-1355 GCA_045611745.1 Faecousia sp. | reverse complement strand
TCCCACCTCTGCCGCTGTTGGCAAGGTGCTGCCCATCGAGCTGAAGAAGGCATGCTTCGTAGAAGATGTGGCTGCTCTGGATGAGAATCCTTTGGCCTGCGCTTATGTTCGTGCCCGTGGTACCGACCGTATGTGCTCCTTTGGCGACTGGGTCGCACTAAGCGATGTCTGCGATGAGCTGACCGCATCTTTGATCGCTCCCGAGGTTTCCGATGGTGTGATCGCACCCGGCTATACTGAAAAGGCGCTGGAAATCTTGAAGGCCAAGCGCAAGGGCAGCTACAATGTGGTCCGGATTGATCCCGACTATGTGCCCAAGGAGCAGGAAATCAAGGAAGTCTTCGGCATTGCATTCCACCAGGGTCGTAATAATTTCAAGATCGACGAGGCGCTGCTGAGCAATATTGTTACTGAAAACAAGGAACTGCCTGCCGATGCAAAGATTGACCTGATCGTATCTCTGATCACCTTGAAGTACACCCAGTCCAATTCCGTCTGCTTTGCATACGACGGTCAGGCGATTGGCGTCGGTGCCGGTCAGCAGAGCCGTATCCACTGCACCCGCCTGGCAGGTACCAAGGCTGACACTTGGTTCCTGCGTCAGCATCCCAAGACTCTGGGGCTGAAGTTCCGTGCAGATCTGGGTCGTGCTAACCGTGACAATGTGATCGACGGCTACATCAACGGTAACGAAGAGGATGTCTGCGCTGATGGTATTTGGCAGAATTATTTTACTGAGCAGCCTGAGCGTTTGACCGAAGGCGACAAAAAGGCATGGCTGGCATCCCGTCGCAATGTGGCGCTGGGCAGCGATGCGTTCTTCCCCTTCAGTGACAACATTAAGCGTGCTTTTGCCTCCGGTGTTAAGTACATCGCAGAGCCCGGTGGCTCTATCCGCGATGATCTGGTCATCGAAGAGTGCAACAAGAAGGGCATGGTCATGGCCTTTACCGGCATGCGCCTGTTCCACCACTAATCCCGGCGGTTCTTTTGATTCAACTGTGCAGATTGGGGAACTTGAAATACACAAAGTATATCTACGTTCCCCAATCTTTCATTTGAACCAAAATTCCTTGCCGGTCACAATTAACCTGACATTAAGCCCACAGCTGCGTGAAAGGTGCGAATACAGTATTTTGCTTCATGGAGTTTCTATGAGGTTTACTGCAGCTGCACCTTTTAACCGGTGTAGCTGCATTTTGTTTGGGAGGAAACTATGGAAACAAGAGTTGCTGTTATGAGTATTATCGTTGAGGATCCGGATTCTGTGGAACCCCTCAACACCATTTTGCATGAAAATGGAAAATATATCATTGGTAGAATGGGCATTCCCTATCACAAGCGGAAGATCTGCA
>JAZKXS010000179.1:0-4334 GCA_045611745.1 Faecousia sp. | reverse complement strand
GCAAGAGCTGCCCGTTCCACCTCCCGTCGTGAGATCGGTCACGGTGCGCTGGCTGAGAAGGCTCTGCTGCCTGTGATTCCTTCTGTTGAGGAGTTCCCTTATTCCATTCGTGTGGTTTCTGAGGTTCTTTCCTCCAACGGCTCCACCTCCCAGGGCTCTATCTGTGGCTCTACGCTGGCTCTGATGGACGCAGGTGTTCCCATTAAGCGCCCCGTTGCAGGTATTTCCTGCGGCCTGATCTCCGACCAGGAGACCGGCGAGTGGAGAACCTTCACCGACATTCAGGGTGTTGAGGACTTCCACGGCGAAATGGACTTCAAGGTTGCCGGTACTACCGAGGGTATTACCGCTATCCAGATGGACCTGAAGAACAAGGGCCTGACTATGGAAATCATTGCTGACGCTCTGGAGCGCTGCCGCAAGGCTCGCCTTGTCATTCTGGACGAGTGCATGCTGCCTGCGATCCCTGCGCCCCGTGCTGAGGTTTCTGAGTACGCACCCAAGATGCTCAGCTTGAAGATCCCCGTGGACAAGATCCGTGAGGTCATCGGCTCCGGCGGCAAGACCATTCAGAAGATCTGCGCTGACACCGGTGCTAAGGTGGACATCGAGGACGATGGCTCCGTATTCATCTCTGCTGTTGACTCTGCTGCTGCATATGCTGCCAAGAAGATGGTGGACGACATCTGCTTCGTTCCCGAGGTTGGCAAGCTCTACTATGGCAAGGTCGTTCGCATCCTGCCCATCGGCGCATTTGTTGAGATCGCACCCGGTCACGACGGTATGGTGCACATCTCCAAGCTGGAGAACCGCCGCGTTGAGAAGGTTGAGGACGTGCTGAACCTGGGCGATATGACTTGGGTCAAGTTCATGGGCTTCGACGAGAAGGGCCGTGCAAACTTCAGCCGCAAGGACGCCCTGAAGGAAATGGAAGAAATCGCTGAATAATCTAATAAAAAGCACCGCAATGCGGTGCTTTTCATAATAAAAATCCATAAGAAAAGAGAAGAACTATGAAGCTGCGGTTACTTGCGCTGCTGTTGGCGCTGATGCTGATTTTCAGCGCTTGCACCATTGTGCCGGTAGAACCCACGGAGGGAGAAACTGGGGCAACGGAGGAGCCTACACAAGAGGCGACAGAAGAACCTACACAGGAAGTTACACAGGCACCTACGGACGCACCGACGGAAGCGCCGACGGACGCACCGACGGAAGCACCGACGGAAGTACCCACGGAAGCACCCACGGAAGCACCTACGGAAGCACCGCCTGCACAGGTACATAAATGCCCTGATACAGACCCCTATGTGGGTGTGGATAAAACGGCGTTTTATGCGGACTATACGGTAGCTTGCTGTCTTACAAATGCCCTCTACCGCTCCAAGCACGGACTTCTCTCCGGTACGCCGGAAGTGCCCGGGCAGTATGCACAAGCGGCAGATTACCAGCCGATGTCTGGGAATAAATATGTGCGAAATACCGCTGCGCACTATGAAGATGACGGCAATACCTATGTTCTTGTAGATGGCTATGGCAAGGAAGTAATGCGAATTTATAAGGGCGGCGGCTACATTACCTTAGAAGAGGTAGCTGCCTATATGTATGCCTTTGGCGGCGCAAGCGATAACATTCCTGCCAATTACACAAGCAAAAAAAGCGGAAAGCCATCCTCCAATATTTGGGGCGAGTATCTGCGGCTGAACCATTCTTATTTTTCCGGGGATACCAGCAACTATCCCTATGAGCCGGAGCTGCCCTATATTTTGAGCAGCGGAAATGAGAAACTATACTACTACGAAATGGACATCGGCACAACGGGAACGGTCACGACCTCCCAATATCCTGCCAAGCTTTACAATAACGGCAGCTCCATTACCCGTGGCGCAGCCCGATTGGTTTATACCCGGTATGACAGGGATGGAAACGGTAAGATCACAATAGATGAAATTTATGTGTTCTACACCCATAACCACTATAACGATTTCCGGGAATACCTGAACTATTTTGGCGGCTGGGGCGAGATGTTCGGCAATGTCACCGGCGGCGGCACCATATCCAGCACGACCCATTATAATCCCACGCCCTATGTGATCACTGCGTACGCAGATTTTACGAAAGCAGCATAATAAAAAAGCCTTCCGGCAGGGAGGCTTTTTCGTATTTACGGAGGATATTTTTTGTGATATAATGGGGAAAAACAGGAGGTGCGGTTATGGAAATTCGTTTTGCAAAACCGGAGGATACTTTGGGAATACTTCGCCTTTTGGCGCAGATCGGCAAGGTGCATTATGACTTGCGCCCGGATATGTTTCAGGCACACGCTCAAAAATTCGGGGCATCTCAAGTTCTTGCCCGTTTGGAAAATCCCAATACGCCCACCTTCGTGGCGGCAGAGGGCGAAAAGGTACTGGGTTATAGCTTTTGCGAGGTAAAGACTTTTGACAAGCATCCGGTAATGGCAGACCACAAGGAGTTGTTTTTGGAGGATCTGTGCGTGGACGAAGCTTGCCGTGGACAAGGGATCGGAAAGCAGCTTTATGAATTTATTGTGGGGTACGCCAAGGAGCTTGGCTGCCACAATCTGACACTGCACGTGTGGCACGACAATGCCGGTGCGGTTCGGTTCTACGAAGCGATGGGTATGAAGCCCCAGCGCTACATAATGGAGACACTTTTGGAGGAAAAATGATGCTGGAGAAAAACGGGGTCTACGAAGCCGTTATTTGCGATTATACTGCCGAGGGGCAGGGGATCGCCAAAATTGAAGGCTGCGCCGTGTTCGTACCCAATGCCATTTTAGGCGAAAAATGCCGTATCCGCATTGAAAAGGTGGGTAAAACCTGGGCGGCCGGTAAAATCACCGAGATTTTGGAAAAATCTCCCCACAGAGTCAATCGGGAATGTCCGGTGGCCAAGCTCTGCGGCGGCTGTGGTTTCTGGCATATGTATTACGAGGAAGAAACGGCGCTGAAGGCCGAGCGGGTGCGGCAGGCGCTAAACCGCATCGGTGGGGAAAGCTTTGCGGAAATACCCATTTTGTCTGCGCCGAGCTGCTATGGCTACCGCAATAAGGCGCAATATCCGGTTTCTGTGAAGAAGGGCAAAGCCTATGCCGGCTTTTTTAAGGCAGGCACCCATCAGGTGGTGGAAAATGAAAAATGTTTGATCCTGCCCCCGGAAATGGACCAAGTTAAGGACCTTGTGATTGATTATGTAAACCAATTTCGGGTAACGGCCTATGATGAAACTACCGGGAAAGGCTTGCTGCGGCATATTTATGTCCGTCGGGGCGCGGTTTCCGGGGAAGTGTTGGTTTGCCTGGCGGTCAATGGCAGGCGTTTACCCCGGGTGGAAGCCCTTATTGAAAGGCTCAAAAAAGTTCCCGGCTTTGCCACGCTGGTGCTGTCTGTCAATACGAAAAAGGGAAATGCGGTGCTGGGAGATGAATTTATCACCCTCTATGGCCCGGGATATATTGAAGATACCCTGTGCGGCCTGACTTTCCGCCTTTCTCCCCGGTCTTTTTATCAGGTCAATCACCATCAGGCGGAAAGACTGTATGAAGCCGCTATCACACAGGCGGAGATCACAAAGGAAGATACGGTGCTGGATCTTTACTGCGGCGTTGGCACCATTACCCTTGCTATGGCAAAGGCGGCAGGCCGTGTGATCGGTGTAGAGGTAGTGGAGCAGGCCGTCCGGGATGCGGAGGAAAATGCCCGGCGCAACGGCATTACCAATGCAGAATTTATCTGTGGCGACGCAGGCAAGGCGGCGCTGGAATTAGAGCAAAAGGGCATCCAGGCAGATGTGGTGGTAGTAGACCCGCCCAGAAAGGGCTTAAATGCCGATGCCATCGAAGCACTGTGCCGCTTTGCTCCCCGGCGAATCGTCTACGTTTCCTGCGACCCGGCAACCCTTGCCCGAGATGTGGCGCTCCTGAAAGAAAAAGGTTACAAAGTGAAAAATGCCCAAGCGGCAGATTTATTTCCAAAGTGCGCCCATGTAGAATCTATTGTCTGCTTGTGCAGGCAATAGATTCAGCCTATGGACGGCACATTTGCCGGCTTTCAGAAGGTCAATGCGGTGTTTGGTAACTTTAAAAGAAATGTAAAATAAGGGGCAACGCTGTGAAATTACACATTAAATTTTTTGAAGAACTGACCACAAGGGAACTGTATGAGATCGTCCGCTCCCGGACAGAGATATTTTTGCTGGAGCAGCATATAATTTGTCAGGACTTTGACGGTGTGGATCACGATGCGCTCCATTGCTTTTTAGAGGAGAATGGGAAAATATATGCCTACCTGCGGGCATACCCCACAGGGGAGAAC
>JAZKXS010000178.1:0-9424 GCA_045611745.1 Faecousia sp. | reverse complement strand
TGATCATAAAACCCGACGGCAAAGCATATCACAATGCCGTCGGGTTCTTTTTACGCGCAGCCCTTACCGTCAGTCTAAAAATTTATAGTCAATTTGTAATGTATGTGTATTGCATACTGCTTTTTCCTATGATAACATATTGTCATCAACCAATAGTTACAAGACCATCCTACCATCGGTTGCAGGGAAACAACCAATAATCACTTGAAAAAGTTTTTTTACTGTTTATACTGACAAAAGAGAAGGCGTCCATACTATGAAAAAAATTGCTGAAAACATCAAAACCTTGAGAAAAGAAAGGCAACTTACTCAGGAACAGCTTGCAGAAGCTTTAGAGGTTACTGTAGGCGCAGTATATAAATGGGAAAATGGTCGCAGTGTTCCTGAAATTGGGATGCTGATGCAGCTTGCGGATTTGTTTGAGGTCTCTTTGGATGCCCTTGTCGGCTTTGAAGTACAAAACAGTGGTGCAGGCATACTGGTCGAGAGAATATGCGACCTGCAAACACAGAAGAAATATAAGGAAGCCATTAGTGAAGCAGAAAAAGCTCTGCTCCGCTACCCAAACCATTTCCAAATCGTCCTTCGGGCAGGTTCTCTTTATGGTCACGCAGGCGCAGAACTAAAAAATAACAGGTACTTATATCGCAGCATTGAGCTTTTGGAGTACGCCATCCGCCTACTGTCGCAAAACACTGATCCAGAAATCAGCGAAATCAGCATTCAAGGTAATATTGCCCAGCATTATATTCTTTTGGGTCAGGGAGAAAAAGGCATTGAGATTCTGAAGAAATACAATGTCAACGGTGTCCACGACGCACTGATTGCCATCTCCTACACAGGAAGCGATATTATGAATGTAAAAACTTCAGGACTTGACATCCGGGACGCCGAGCCTTATATGGTAAGAGCATACTTCAATAATCTAACTTCCTCTATCATTACAATGATGGCATACGCAAACTATTATTTTGAAACAAAGGATTATCGCTCTGGGCGTGAAGCACACCTTTATCTTGCGGAAATGCTGCAAAATATGAAAATAAAAAAGGACGCTGTGGCGTATGTAGATAAAATCATTGCCCTTTCCTACTATGGATGCGCGTCATTTTCTCAGTACCTTCAAGAAAATGATGCGGTCATCTCTTACCTTCGCCTCGCTTATGATATCGCCAAGCGGTTTGATTCTGCGCCAACCAGCGGTGTGGAAAATATGCGCTTTTGTATAGGTGACGCAAAAACTGCCACCGCCTACGATGACCTGGGTGAATCTGCTATTGGCGCAATCAATATGTATGTAGCAGAAGAAAAACAAGATTCTCTATTATATCAAACTTGGAAGCAAATCTGTGGAGGTACACAATGAAAACAGAAAAGATAGATATTCGGCCCTTTACCCGGCAGTTTTATAAGAGAAACAAGGTCTGTTTTATTGCTATGGTATTGGTAGTTATCCTGACAGCGCTGGGAAATCTGTTAGTTTCCTGGTTGCTCCAGCAAATCACAGATATCATCGGTGGATATGATACCGGGTTTTCTCTCAGTGGGCTCATTATGATATCTTTGGTTATGGTTGCCGGCATTGTACTTGTTGGTTTTATTTCCTATTTTACCAAGCCGAAATTTATTACCCGGGGTATTTCTCAATATAAAGCGTATATTTTTGAGGAACTGACGAAGAAAAACATCTCTGCATTTTCCGGAGAAAGCTCCTCTGTCTATATTTCCGCGCTGACAAACGACATCCAAACCATTGAGCAGGGTTATCTATGGAATACCTTTTCAATGGTGGAGTGCATTCTTGTTTTTATCGGCGCATTGGCGCTCATGCTCTGGTACAGCCCCCTGCTTACCTTCATAGCCATCGGTCTTTGCATATTCCCGCTAATCACTTCTCTTTTGGTTGGTGATCGGGTAGCGCAGGCTGAAAAAACCGTTTCCGATCAAAATGCCACATATACCGCAACCTTAAAGGACAGCTTAAGCGGTTTTTCTGTGATCAAGTCCTTTAAGGCAGAATCGCAGATGCTTTCCATTTTCCGTGAGAATATTCAAAAGCTGTCTGCCGCCCAGTGCAAGAAGCAAAAAATCACCATCATTATCGAAACCTTAGGTGCAGCATCCGGTATTATTGCGCAGATTGGTGTGTTCCTTTTTGGTGCCTATCTTGCCCTGTCCGGCAAAGGCATTACGGCAGGCACAACGGTTATTTTTGTGCAGCTTATGAATTTTATCCTCAATCCCATTGGTACACTGCCCGGTCTCCTTGCCCAGCGGAAAGCTGCCAAGGCATTGGTTACGAAGATCGCCGAGGCTTTGCAGGCAAATGTCCGGGAAGAAGCACCCGCTGCGCACCAGCCATTGACAGAGGAGATACAAATAAGTAACCTCTCCTTTGGCTATGAGGCGGAAAAGCCGGTGCTGCAAAATATTAACTGTACCTTTGAATTGGGCAAAAAATATGCCATTGTGGGTGCATCGGGCAGTGGCAAGTCCACCCTGCTGAACCTTTTGATGGCATCTTATGAAAACTACGAAGGAACAATTCTATATGATGACCGGGAGCTGCGGCAGATCGGCAGCAGTGACCTCTATGAAACCCAAAGCATCATTCAGCAAAATGTCTTTGTGTTCAACGCCACCATTCGGGAGAACATCACTATGTTCCGGGTGTTTCCTGAAAAGGAGATTCAAGAAGCCATTCGACTCTCCGGTCTTTCTGCTTTGATTGCAGAAAAAGGCGAAAACTACCTTTGTGGTGAAAACGGAAGTGGTCTTTCCGGCGGTGAAAAGCAGCGCATTTCCATTGCACGGAGTTTGCTTAAAAAATCTCAGGTGCTTTTGGTGGATGAAGCCACCGCAGCATTGGATGCAGAAACCGCCTACAAGGTCACCAGCGCCATTTTGGGACTTCAGGGCATTACCTGCATCGTCGTCACACACGCTCTTGACGAAGGCCTGCTAAAGCAATATGACGGCATTTTAACACTAAAGAACGGAAAAATCATCGAAGCAGGTACATTTGATGAACTGATCGAGCAAAAGGGTTATTTCTATTCCCTGTTTACCATATCGCAATAAAAAATTCGCAGGTTAAAACCTGCGAATTTTCTATTTTCCTGTTGAGCCAAAGCCTTTTTCTGCCCTGACGGTATCGGTCAGCTCCACTGCTTCTACATAAGCAGGTGTCAGAACAGGGGTGATCACCATTTGGGCGATCCGTTCGCCATTTGCGATGGTTTGAGGCTCTGTCCCGTGGTTATGAAGCACCACGATGATCTCTCCCCGGTAGTCGCTGTCCACCACGCCAACCTTATTGGCAGGAGCAAGTCCACGTTTGCAGGCAAGGCCACTTCTGGCATAAATCAGTCCTGCGCATTTTTCCGGTACTTCCATAGCGATGCCGGTGGGAACAAAAGCAGTTGCGCCGGGAGCAATGGTAATATCCTCGCTCAAACAGGCGTACAAATCTGCACCGGCGGCATAAGGTGTGCCGTATGTAGGAAGGGTCGCACCCTCCCGCAATTTCTTTACACGAATTTCTCCCATTTCTTTCTCCTCATCAAATCTCTTTATTGATATATTTCCGCATAAACTCCATTACCCGCTTTCGATAACCGGGAGTATCGTAAAGGTAACTGGTGCCGTGGCCGGCATTCTCCACAAGAAGCATTTCCTTTGTAGATGTGCAGGCAGCATAGGCTTCCTCAGTCATATGGCAGGGAACAAAATCGTCACCTGCTCCATGAATCAGCATAATGGGCAAACGACTTTTTTGCAAGCACTTTCTTGTGTCCCGTTCGTAAAAGCTAAAACCTGCCAGCAGCCGTGCAAACAGGTCTGCTGCCCACAAAAACGGGCCTGCGCCAAAATGCATTGTATCTTTAAACACCTTGGCGACAATCTCCTTTGGAGAGGTAAAACCGCAATCGGCAATAATGCCTTTCACATTTTCGGGCAAATCCCGATCCGCAAGGTAAAGTACCGTAGAAGCGCCCATAGAAAGGCCGCTAAGGAGCATAGGATGGTTACCAAAATGGGTGTTATGAAACTTCACCCAAGCCTGTACATCCCTGCTCTCTAAGACTCCGAACGTAATGTATTTTCCGTCGCTGCGGCCGTGGCTGCGTTGGTCAATGAGCAGTAAGTTCATACCCAGATTATGGTACAGCTCATAGATCATACTAAAGTCCAATAATTTCGTGCTGCGATATCCGTGGGCAAGAAGCACCGTTCCCTTTGGATCGTCAACTGCAATCCAATGGGCGTGAAGCTTTAGCCCGTCGTGACTTTTTGTCCAAAGATCCACGGTTTTGTGGGCTTTTAGCCAATGGTCTCCGGCTTGAATTTGCTTTGCGTATTTTTCGTAGGAAGTATTTTGCAGGGCGGCCTCATTGAGCCAATCCAGTTCTACCCTTCTTCTGCAGGCCGTGCGGAATGTATATCCGCCAACCGCCAATAGCAGCACCAGCAATCCAACCGCAGACCAAAAAAGCCACATATCTTACTCCTTATTGCCCAAACCTTTGAAGAATTTAAAGGACAGTGGCCATAAGATACCTGCTACAATTACGATCAAAAAGTACCGGACAGCAGAACCAAAGCTATCGCCAAACAGCGCATTAATAGGTGCTTTTAGTCCACTCTTTACTGCCAGCACCAGCCCAAAGCCGATGGCAACCTTGATGATCTGCGCCCACCACACTGCCTTTACCTCAAAGTGTAACCACTTTTCATCCACAATATACACAATGGCAAAGCCAACAATTGCGCCAAGGAACTTATAGGCAGCGCCCAAGCCAGATTCATAGTTGTGGGGGTCGATGTCAGACGGGAACGGGAAAAACTCCACAAAAGCCCAAAATGCCAAAGCTGCAGCAACCATACCGCCCAGTACCCAGGGCATCAGCTTATTGCTGTTTTCCTCTGCCATATGCCGGAGGAAATAGATAAGAAGAACTGCCATTGCCGTTGCCACAGCCACATCCATAGGCGTATGCACGCCCAAATACATTCTGGAAATGGGCACAAGAATACAAATTGCCACGCAAATGCTTTTGACAATTCGGTTTTTGGCAGTATAAGCGATACAACCGAAAGTACCCACAGCCGTCTGGGTATGTCCACTGGGGAAACTATAACCTGTCGCCGCCTCCCGTGCCTGCTCTAAGATGGAGAAGTTGGGGTCTATTACCCAAGGTCTGGGGATACGGAATGTGAGTTTTAATACCTGATTGCCAATCAGCCCTAAAAAGCCAACCGCCAAAAGGAAATAGCTTTTGCGCTTATTTACGCACCAAAGCATTGTCATCGCCGCAATTAAGAAAATTGTTTCCTCACCAAAGCGGGTAACAAGGAGCATAAATTCATTAAGCACAGGCATGCGGATGCTTTCAAACCAATAAAGAATATCCATATTATACCTCCTTCTGTTTTGCTTATTATACACTTAGTTTACAAAAATGTAAAGTTCTGCCATCACTTATCCCTTGCAAAATAACAGGAATCGGTTATAATATAAGAAGAAACAGAAAGGAGTTTCATTATGCCTTTTTTCTATTATTACGGTATTGATTGGACATACATTGTCCTGGTTCTGCCTTGTGTGATCTTTGCTCTTATCGCAAGCGCAAGTGTAAAGTCCACCTTCAACCGCTATTCAAATCAGCTTTCCAGCCGACATATTACCGGCGCTGAAGCAGCGCAGCAGGTTTTGCGCTTCAACGGCATCACCGATGTTCGTATTGAACGAGTATCCGGTGATCTGACCGACCACTACGATCCCAAAGCAAATGTAATCCGCCTTTCCGATGCCGTTTACAACAGCACCTCCACTGCCGCCATTGGCGTTGCCTGCCACGAAGCCGGTCACGCAGCCCAGTACGCCCACAAATATGCACCCATTCATCTCCGGGCAGCCATTATTCCGGTTACCAATATTGGCTCTATGCTGGCGATGCCCTTAATTCTCATTGGTCTTTTGTTTACCAGCGAAGCAGTCACCTCCTCCGGTTTTATTTATGCCGGCATTGCTTGCTTTGGTCTTTCTGCTGTATTTCAGCTCATTACCCTGCCGGTGGAATTTAATGCCAGCCGTCGGGCAATGGCCGCTATTCGTGACGGAGGACTTCTGACTTCCGAAGAACAAGCGGGTGCAAGACGTACCCTTACTGCAGCTGCTATGACCTATGTTGCCGCTCTGGCAGTCTCTCTTGCCCAGCTTCTGCGACTGATCCTCATTTTTGGTGGCAGGAGAAGAAATGACTGAGCAATTGACAATGGATAATTGACAGTTGACAATTACAACCTTTCTTGTCATCCTAAGTGGAGGCCAACAGGCCGCAGCCGAAGGATCTTCGAGCCGATAGTCTGCATAGCAAAAGCGACGATGCATAGATTCTTCGGTGCACTGACGCTTGCTCAGAATGACACTCTATTTCGGTAATGTATTCTAATTCGTCCGCTCCGCGGACACCATAATTGTCAATTATCAACTCTCAATTGTCAATTATAAATTAACAGCTCTCAATTCCACAGAAACAGCCGCTTCCGCTATTGACAACGGAGGCGGTTTTTATTATACTTACAACTGTGTGAAAAGTATGAAAAGTAGGAAACGGAGGCGAAGCTATGGCAGGAGGAAAACACATACTTGGCAAAGCCAATTCCCGCAGAGTTTTTGGTACTGCAAAGGTAGGCGACCGAGGGCAAATCGTTATTCCGAAAGAAGCCAGAGAACTCTTTAAGATTCAGCCAGGAGACACATTGCTGATTTTGGGCGAGGAAGAAACAGGACTTATCGTTTCTCGACCCGAAGTGTTGCGCGATATTGCAAACAAAATGTTTGAGTCTATGAAAGACGAGGAGAAATAAAGTGGAACAGTTTTTGAATATGTACTGTGACCTTGGCGTGAGCCAAAAGGTATACGAATATGGTGAAAAAGCCCTTGAAAACCTCAAGGAGCGCTTTGCTGCCATCGATAAAATTGCGGAATATAACCAAGGCAAGGTCATTGCCGCCATGCAGAAAAATCGAGTCTCTGCCGCTTGTTTTGCCGGCACCACCGGCTATGGCTACGACGATATGGGTCGGGATAATTTGGAGCGTGTCTATGCAGATGTATTCCATACGGAAGCCGCCCTTGTACGTCCCCAGATCACCTGCGGTACCCATGCACTGACCATTGCTCTGTCCGCAAATCTTTTACCCGGAGACGAACTTCTCTCCCCTGTTGGTCTGCCCTACGACACCTTACAGGAGGTCATCGGTATTCGGGAAAGCCCCTGCTCTCTGAAGGAGTACGGTGTTTCCTATCGGCAGGTAGACCTGCTCCAGGACGGCACTTTTGATTATGACGGTATTCGAGCCGCTATAAGTGAAAAAACCAAGCTGATCACCATTCAGCGCTCCAAGGGCTATGCTACACGGCCTACATTCTCTGTTGCCCAGATTGGACAGCTGATTGCCTTTGTAAAGAGCATTAAGCCAGATGTTCTGGTAATGGTGGACAACTGCTACGGCGAGTTTGTAGAAACCATTGAGCCTTCTGATGTAGGTGCAGATATGGTTGTCGGCTCTCTTATTAAGAATCCGGGCGGTGGTCTTGCTCCCATTGGCGGCTATATCTGCGGTACGCAGGAATGTGTAAACCGCTGCGCTTACCGACTCACCGCTCCCGGACTTGGTCAGGAGGTTGGCGCAAACCTGGGACTTATGACCTCCCTGTACCAAGGTTTCTTCCTTGCGCCCACCGTCGTTGCAGGCGCAGAAAAGGGCGCAATCTTTGCAGCCAATCTCTACGAGCCTTTGGGCTTTAAGTGTGTACCTAACGCCACCGAAAGCCGCCACGACATTATTCAGGCGGTGGAGTTAGGCAGCGAAAAGGCAATGATCGCATTTTGCGCCGGTATTCAGGGTGCAGCGCCGGTAGATGCTTTTGCTACTCCCCTGCCTTGGGATATGCCCGGCTATAACGACAAAGTGATTATGGCTGCCGGTGCGTTCATTCAAGGTTCCTCCATTGAGTTATCCGCCGATGGCCCGATCCGTCCTCCTTATGCCGTCTATTTCCAAGGTGGTCTTACCTGGTATCACGCAAAATTGGGTATTCTCAAGAGCCTGCAGGAAATGGTCAACGCCGGCCTTGTAGAGCTATAAAAAGAAAGAGGTAAAATTATGAATTGGTTATTCTTTTCCATTGCCACCGCTATTTTGTGGGGCACTGCAGAGCTGTTTTACAAAAAAGGCGCCCTGCCAAACGAGAAATATTCTCACCTGAAGATTTGCGTATGGGTCGGCATTGTTATGGGTGCCCATGCAATCTTCACCCTGCTTACTCAAGACATCAACTATAACCCCATAAATCTCATTCGTTATCTCCCTGTTTCTCTGTTTTATATCATTTCTATGGCTTTTTCCTATTTCGGAATGCGGTTCTTGGAGGAATCCATTTCTGATCCCATTGAAAATACCGCAGGCGTTATCTGCGTGCTTCTGTTTGCCATTTTTATGCAGGAAGAAATCTCCCTGTTCACCTGGATTGCCGTTGGCGTGATTACCGTTGGTATTCTGGGCGTCAGTTTTGTCGAAAATAAGGGAGAAACACCCCGAAAGAAAAAGCTTGGCAAAACCCTTGCCATTGTGGCATTCTGCATGCCCTTTGTGTATGCGTTTCTGGATGCCTTCGGCACTTTCCTGGACGATGCGTTCTTCCTGGTCGAAGATGTTGCAAGCTCTCCTTTGGTAGATGTAACCGAGGACACCATCGAAGCTGTGGCAAACACCAGCTATGAGCTGACATTTGCCCTGTTTGCCTTAGGTCTTTTCATCTTTATGAAAGCGAAAAAGGTCAAATTTGGCGCTGTTCCTCAGCACAAGGACAAGATTCTCGCTGCCGTATTTGAAACCGCAGGCCAGTTTACTTATGTATATGCCCTGGGCGGCGTAGACGCTGTTGCTGCACCTATTCTTTCCTCCGTATGTGTTGTATCCCTGGTACTTTCCCGTATCTTCCTGAAGGAAAAGCTTTCCAAGAAAACCTACGCCTTCATTGCCGTTGTCATCATCGGTATTCTCCTGCTGGCCATCAGCGAAGAACTGTAATACATAAACAGAAACGCCGCGCCACGTTTTCGTGGCGCGGATCTTTTATAAGTACAGGAAGAAGAATAAGATTCTAAACAGTTTTTCAAAGAATGCTGCGATAGCTTCAAAGAAGGTCTTGGGTTCTTCCTTGCTTGAATCTTCCGGTTCGGTGGGTTTTTCCACATCCGGGTCTGCCGGATCGGAGGGAGCATCTACATCTGGATCTGCGGGATCAGAGGGCTCTACATAGTCCGGATCACTACCTCCACAGACAGTACAGCTACCGTCAACATAGCTATGTTCTGTGCTGACTGCAATTTCTTCGGTGTAGCTGTCACC
>JAZKXS010000177.1:0-1991 GCA_045611745.1 Faecousia sp. | reverse complement strand
CACCTTACCTCTGAGGTTTTGAAAGCCCTTGCCGGTAAAACCCTTGCCACAGCCGAAAGCTGCACCGGCGGTATGATCGGGGAGTTACTTACGGCTGTTCCCGGCAGCTCTGCTGTCTATAAGGGCGGTATTATTTCCTATACCAACGAAATCAAAGACAAAATCCTTGGTGTGGACAAATTGTTGCTGGATAGGGAAGGGGCGGTATCTGCTGATGTTGCCAAAGCAATGGCAGAAGGGGCAAGAAAGGCGCTGAATGCAGACGTTGCCGTATCAGTAACAGGCCTTGCCGGCCCTTCCGGGGATGACCGTGGAAATCCGGTCGGTCTCGTTTATATTGGATATGCTGACGATAAATGTTCAGAGGTGATTTCCTGCCTTTTTGAAGGCGATCGGGATGCTGTCCGTATCCAGTCTGCCGAAGCAGCATTGTCGCTTATTCTTTCGAAAAACTAAGACCCGATTTCTTATATTTATCAGTTGACAGAAAAGGAAATCCAAGATATAATACTTGGGCTTGCTAGTGTAGCACAGTCGGTAGTGCATCTCACTCGTAATGAGAAGGTCGCCTGTTCGAGTCAGGTCACTAGCTCCAAAAAAATCCAACCCCAGTTGGGGTTGGATTTTTTTAATAGCACTGACTCGAAAAGTAAGTTGCAACAGTCCGGTGGACTGTTGCCGCCGAGAGCTGGATCGAGGCGAACATTAATTTTCTTTCACCAAAGTGAAAGAAAATGCAAACGAGTCAGGTCACTAGCTCCAAAAAATCCAACCCCAGTTGGGGTTGGATTTTTTTGGAGTTGCCCTATTTGCCTTTAAGTGATATAATAGCTTTGGTTTTGTCTAAACGAGGTGAAAAATGTGAAAAAACTCTTGAAATATATGAAGGGCTACGGCAAGGAGTGCGTTCTTGGACCGCTTTTTAAGCTGCTGGAAGCCAGCTTTGAACTGATGATCCCTTTGGTAGTTGCGGGCATCGTGGATACCGGCATTGCTGCAGGGGACAAGGGCTATATTGTTAAGATGTGCCTTATTATGGTTTTATTGGGCGTTATTGGCCTTTTAAGCGCAGTTGTTGCCCAGTATTTTGCCGCAAAAGCGGCTGTTGGTTTTGCTGCCCGGCTTCGTCATGCAGTAATGGCGCATATTCTCCGCTTAGACTATACGCAGATCGATCATGTCGGTACTGCTACCTTGGTAACACGAATGACCTCAGATGTTAATCAGGTGCAAAATGGCGTAAATTTGACATTGCGCTTGCTGCTCCGTTCGCCTTTCGTAGTCTTTGGCGCAATGGTGATGGCATTTACCATTGATTTTGAATCCGCACTGGTGTTTGCAGGGGTGATTCCTGTTTTATGCGTGGTGGTATTTGGCATTATGCTTGTTGCTATGCCTGCTTACCGTCGCGTTCAGCAAAAACTGGACAGTGTCACCGGAGCGACTCGTGAGAATCTTACCGGTGTGCGCGTTTTACGGGCATTTCGGATGGAGAAGAAAGAAACGCAGCAGTTTACGCAGAAAACCCAATCCCTTGCGCAAGAACAGCTCCGTGCCGGTACGATCTCCAATTTTATGAATCCTGTGACCTTTGTGCTGATTAATATTGCAATTATTGTGCTGATGCAGGTAGATGCCATTAAGGTGGAGACGGGTGTACTGACACAGGGTATGGTAATCGCACTTTATAACTATATGTCCCAGATCCTTGTGGAACTCATTAAAATGGCAAACCTGATCCTTACTATGACAAAGGCAGCAGCTTGCGGCAACCGGATTGCGGCAATTTTGGAGCTTCCTGTTAAGAGCACATCTGTCAAAGATTGTGCGCTTTCGGGAAAAGTGGAATTTAAAAATGTTTCCGCTACTTATGAGAGCGCTTCAGAATCTGCATTGACAGATATCAGCTTTACCGCTTTGCCCGGTCAGACCATCGGCATTATCGGTGGAACGGGCTCCGGAAAAACTACCCTTATCAATCTGATTCCCGG
>JAZKXS010000176.1:0-4317 GCA_045611745.1 Faecousia sp. | reverse complement strand
TTGTTGGAAACAATAGCGATCTTCTCGCCCACAAGATAATTCGTAAGGGTGGACTTTCCCACATTGGGTCGCCCTGCAATGGCAATCATCGCTGTTTTTGTAGCCATAATATTCTCCTTCTTATGTCTGTCAATTCCGTTTCATACCAGGAATGGTTGCTGCAATTTCTTCTTCTCTTTTGCGCATTTGTGCCTTCTGTGGGCCGTCGTCCATATGGTCATAGCCAAGCAAATGAAGCATGGAATGAATGGTTAAGTAACCAATTTCCCTACGCAGGCTATGGCCATAGGCCTTCGCCTGTGCTTCCGCACGCTGGAGAGAGATGCACATATCACCAAGGGCACAAAGTCCGGTCTCCGGGTCAACTGCCGCATCCCAGTTAAAGCTTTCGCCGGGTGTCATCTGAAACATTGGAAAGCTAAGGACATCGGTCGCCTTGTCCAAATCCCGGAGCGCTTTATTGACACCGCGGATACCATCGTCATCGGTCACCAATACATTGATCTCACACGGAACAGGCACCCTCTCCGCCTTCAGTGTGGCCTCGATGGCCTTTGATACGGTTATAGATACAAAAGGATTCTTTAGGGAGAATCCGGAAAATGCCATTTCAATTTTGCAAGTCTTCATTATTTCTTCCTCTGCTGTATATTTTTCTTATTATTTGCTGCCTCTTGGGCTTTATCTGCTCGCTCATATGCAGAGATAATTTCCTGCACCAGAGCGTGACGGACAACGTCTGCAGATGTTAGGCGGCAAACCGCTATATCCTTCACGCCATCAAGCACACGCATTGCATCTTTGAGTCCGGAGGTCTTATCCGAAGGAAGATCGATCTGGGTAACGTCACCGGTAATCACGATCTTTGAACCAAAACCCAGTCGGGTCAGGAACATCTTCATCTGCTCCTTGGTGGTGTTCTGTGCCTCGTCAAGGATAATGAAGCTGTCGTCAAGGGTTCTGCCACGCATATAAGCAAGGGGCGCTACCTCGATAGAGCCACGCTCCTGATACTTTTGGAAGGTTTCCGGGCCCAGCATATCATATAGGGCATCATAAAGGGGACGCAGATAAGGATCGACCTTATTCTGCAAATCACCGGGCAGAAAGCCAAGACGCTCACCTGCTTCAACTGCAGGCCGTGTCAAGATAATACGGTTAACCGTGCGTTCACGAAATGCCGCAACTGCCGCAGCAACTGCAAGGTACGTCTTACCTGTACCGGCAGGACCAACACCAAGGGTTATCGTATTTTTCTCAATGGCCTTCATATATTTCTGCTGACCAACGGTCTTTGCCTTAATTGGCTTTCCTTTGGCTGTGATGCAAACAACATCTTTTGCCATTTGGGAAACCTGGTCATCATTCCCTTCGGACACCAAGGTTATCAGATAACGAACTCTTTGCTCGTCGATTGTCTCTCCTTTTGCCGCAAGGTGCAGAAGACCCTGCAAAGTACGGCAAGCCTTGTCAGCCATTTCCGGATCGCCGCTGATTCTAAGCTCTGTTTCCCTGTTGACAATGGTAACGCCAAAGCTTTCCTCAATTCGGCGGATATTCTCATCAAAGGATCCAAATACACTGATCAGGTCTTCAATGCGTTCAGCATTTACAACTCTTTCCGTCTGTTTACTCATTGTTCTTCAAAAACTCCTCTTCTTTTGCTATCCCAATCAGCTCATAGCAACCATAGCTGACCAACAATCGACATTTATCTTCAAGCAAAATCTGCTCGCTGTCTTTCCGGAGAATACTACCGGATATCATATGTGACTGAAGATAATTATCAGAATATGATTCCATAAAAGCAAAATCCGTATTGTCCGACATCACTGTTTCATAATATATAAATTCCTGCGTAACAAGGGCGATCGGCAAAACAAAGCCGCCTGGCAGCACCAGATATGTCTTTTTATACATTTTAACACAACTTGTATCAGAAATTCCACTATCTTTGTAGAAATTTATTTGTTTTTTTCCCATTATGAGACTATATTTTTGCGTTCTCCCTGTCTCCTGCGTCCTTTTTATGGTAGATACCGGAGAAACCGCCTCCACTTGCCGGCTTGTTTGTCCGTAAATTTCTGCATTTGCGCCTGTTAATTTCAAAGAAATACCATAATCTTTATAGGCAGAAACAAGCATTTCTCCCTTTTTTACAGCCTGACCCACTTTACAAACCTGTGTTCCTCGCAGAACTGTAATCTGACGGATGATGGCATCTTGGGAAGCAACGATGCTGGCGATGTTACTTTTATTTTCCTTTACATCAGCTTGCCGTTCACGCACTGAAATAACGGCAACACAACCACGGGTGTTTACACCTGCCCACTGAAGCATCGGTATTTTCTCCAGCAGTGCATTTTTCACCTTCTCGCTGCGTACCTGCCTGCGATTTGCGCCAAATCCAATGCCACATTGTTGCGCGGCTTCCAGGATTTGCCGAGTTTCTACAACCTCATTACCTTCTACTTGCACAAAGAAAACTCTGCTGGGAATTGTGAACGCAAACAAGATATATAGCAAGATGCCGATTGTAAGTACAGGACGCCGCAAAGTGGCCTTTAATGTCCAATATATACCTTTTCGTTCTGTAACCGTAATTTTACAGCCAATATTCCTAAGTGCAAATTGCAAGCGCCTGTAATCAGAACGTGAAACACGCAGCTTAACAGTCAAATCGTCTATGAGTCGTGTTTCTAAAATGGTTATATTCCATTTTGTAAGCTTGTCAAGCATCTGACCTATGTTAGCGCACTTTATCTCCAGTAGCAACGTTCCAAATAGAGATCTCCACATGATTATTTCGCTCCTCTGCACAAATCAACGCCATCAATTCTGCCGCAGATAATGATTTGATGCCGTGTCATGCGTATCAGCCGCAGGTCACAGCCCCGAACCCTGACATATCCATAGTTTACCCGTAAACATATCTCCGTCTCCCCGTATTGGACGACGCCGCGATGATTTTCGATCAGCACTCGACCATCCCCTGCAATTTCGACCAATGGGTAACTGGGAACTGTCTCCCCAGGAAGATCTACTGCCAGCGCTACCTTTTCAAGAATATTGCCTTTTCTCCGCAAAACACCAACCCCTTTTTTCTTATTCTATGTTCCTATGTGATGTTTCTTGCCAGCGCTGCATAGTTTCTTAGAGAGGTGAAAGCAATGAAATTAAGCAAAACAGGGACGCTTTGCATAGCTGCATTTTCCATGGTTATATTGATCTTAGATACAAAAACTGCGCTTAACTCTGCGCTTTTGGGAATGGAGGTTTGTCTTAAGTCCGTCCTGCCTTCCCTATTCCCCTTCTTTTTCCTGTCCGCAATCATTAACGACAGGCTTCTCGGTGCAAATGTAGCCCTGATAAAACCAGTTGCGAGCTTTTGTAAAATACAAAGCGGCGGAGAATCCCTCCTGCTCCTTGGGCTTATCGGTGGATATCCTGTTGGTGCGACGTGTATTCAGAATGCCCATCGTACCGGAGCGCTGAGCAAGGATCAGGCAGACAGGATGCTGGCATTTTGCAACAATGCAGGTCCGGCTTTTCTCTTTGGAATGTTAATGCCTGTATTTATGAACGTCACCAGTGTATGGGCATTGTGGTTCATACATATCCTCTCTGCGCTAATTGTGGGCGCATTAATACCAAAGGGAAAAGAAGGTAGTGTGACAGTCTCCCACACACCATCCCTTACGCCATCGCAGGCAATGCAGTCAAGCTTACGAAGCATCGGCGTTGTCTGTGGGTGGGTCGTCTTATTTCGTATTATCATCGGATTCTTTGATCGCTGGTTTTTGTGGTGGGTGCCCCAATCTGTTCAAGTTTTGATTTGCGGTCTTTTAGAGCTAAGTAATGGCTGTTTATCTTTATCTTCCATATCCTGCCTGGGTATTCGTTTCATATACGCATCCATATTTCTGTCCTTCGGTGGCGTTTGTGTCTGTATGCAAACATCATCTGTCATCGGCAATTTATCTATGAAAACCTATTTAGCAGGAAAAGCACTGCAGACAGCAATTAGCTTTATTCTGGCAAGTATTGCGCAGTTGTTTCTCTTCCCGAATGATCATATGCCATTATCTATTTCCATATCTATTGCGGCAATTTTGATAATTTGTATTCCGCTGCTGAAAAAGCAGTAGCATTTCCGAAAATTTTGCGTTATAATGGAGGAAATTAACGTCAAATTGAGGTGCAGCTATGCTATTTAGAAAGAAAATACAGCGAAACTGTTTACATTGCCTCCACGCAACAGTGCTAAGTGAGACGGAGATCCTTTGCGTAAAACGAGGTGTTCGTTCCGCAGATCTA
>JAZKXS010000175.1:0-5505 GCA_045611745.1 Faecousia sp. | reverse complement strand
CGGGCTTCGATTCGTTTCAGGGCATAAGCCATAGCGTCGTAGGTTTCTTTGCTGACGTGGTCGATGTAGTTGTTTTCATAGGCTTTCATCGTCGGATCTATCCGCACTACACGCAAAGGCTTTCCTTCCTCCCGGACGGTAAAAATGGGAGTGTAGCTGTAATTTGTGACCTTTGTTTCTCCGGTGGTATTGTCTTTTGTGATTTCAAGATCTAATATAATGGAATACTCCGAACCTGCCCGTGTGGCGTCTCCGAAGAAATCGCCCAAGGAATAGGCAACGAATGTGCCCTTTTCCTTATCAAAGGTCATCTTTTGTACGTAATGGGGGTGGGTACCGATGATCACATCGGCTCCGTTTTGCTGAAGCAGCGTGCAGATTTTGTTCTGGGTGGAACTGATAGAATCAATAAATTCACTGCCCCAATGCACCATTGCCACAACGATATCCGCCTTGGCGGCCTTTACGTTTTTCATAACCTGGGTGATGCCGTCCACATTTACCTTTTGGTAGGTGCTGTCGTAATCTTCGTATAGGACATTTACGCAGCCTTCCTTGCCAGCCGGCAAGGTCATACCGTCCATGCCCTTTGTAAAAGCGACAAAAGCGATTCGTACGCCGCTCACTTCCATCAGCGTAAAGCCTTTACTGGCGGTAGCCTCTGCTTTGTCACGGTAAACGCCTAAGGGCGCAATACCGGCGTTTTTTACCGTATCTATGGTGGAGATCAGGCCGCTGATGCCGCCCCGAATGGAGCAGGAATTGGCAAGCTGCAGCATATCCACACCGGCAGAGGCCAGCGCATTTGCAAGACTTGCCGGGGCAGAACGATTGTCACTTCCGTAGGGTGCGCCGCAGAAATTGCCTTCAAAATTCAAAACGGACAGATCTGCATTGCTGAGCAAGGGCAGCACATCCATAAAGGCGTTTTGGTAGCTTCCGTCACTGCCGACTGCGGCAACCACATCGTCTGTAATGTTCAGATCGCCGCCGGCAGCAAGGTGAATAACGGTTTTGTCCGGTGTTCCGGGAACGGTAGGGGAGGGGTCACTTTCTCCTTGGGTAACAAAAAACAGTATGCCGCCTACTGCCACCACAGCAATCAAGATGGGTAGCCATATTTTCCACCGTTTTGCTTTACGGGGGCGTCTATTTCTTTTTTTGGGTTCGTTTTCCATATCTCTACCTCCCCCCGTACAATAAAATAATTATACTATATCTGCTTCCGTTTCACAAGTACCAACTTTACAGAACCGCCAAACTGGTGTAAAATACCATTAGAAAAGAGGTGACACTATGAATAATGCGCCTGTGGGTCGTTTTGCCCCAACTCCCTCCGGCCGGATGCACTTAGGCAATGTCTTTGCGGCTTTGGTTGCTTGGCTTTCTGTAAAAAGCCGAAATGGCTATTATATTTTGCGTATGGAGGACATTGACACCCAGCGCACCAGCGCGGAATTTGCGCAAACCCTCCGAGGGGATTTGCTTTGGTTAGGTCTTACTTGGGACGAAGAAACCCCTGCGCAAAGTACACGCAGTAAAATTTATGACCGATATTTCGATTTATTGGCAGAAAAAGGGCTTGTTTATCCCTGTTTTTGTACCCGTAGTCAGCTTCATAGTGTCAATGCGCCCCACCTTTCTGACGGTACATACGTCTATCCCGGCACTTGCAGAGGCTTGTCCGATGCCCAAAAAGCGGCTTTTAACAGACTCCCTGCGTGGCGTGTGCAGGTCCCCGATCGCCAGTGGGTGATAAATGACCTTGCCCAAGGGGTTTACAAGGAAAATCTCGCCACCGATTGCGGTGATTTTGTGGTTCGTCGGGCAGATGGGGTGTATGTTTATCAGCTTGCCGTTACGGTAGACGACGGCGAAGCCGGTGTGACGGAGGTGGTTCGGGGACAGGACCTGCTTTCTTCTGCGCCTCGGCAGATGTATTTGCAGGAATTGTTTGGTTTTCCGCACCCCACTTATGGCCACGTACCTATGCTTCTCGCTCCGGACGGACGACGGCTCAGCAAACGGGATAAGGACTTGGATTTGGGCTATTTGAGCAATACTATGACCCCGGAAGCGCTGATTGGCACATTGGGGTTTTCTGCCGGTATCCTTGACAGAGAAATTCCTATCTCCGCACGGGAGTTGGCGGCAGAATTTTCTTGGGATAAGCTGCAAGGGGAAGCGATTACTATGACAAATACACTATTTTAATGGAAAATAATACTATCTTTTTTTCCCTGCTATGGTATAATAAAGAAAAACTTTGGGAGGTATTTTTATGAAAAAACCTGTTCTTGTGGTTATGGCCGCCGGTATGGGCAGCCGCTACGGTGGTCTGAAGCAGATCGATCCCGTTGGCAGCCAAGGCGAAGCGATTTTGGATTACTCCCTGTTTGATGCCCGGGAAGCCGGCTTTGAAAAGGTGGTTATCATTATCAAGGAGGCCATTCGGGAAGATTTTATGGCTACCGTTGGCGCACGTCTGGCGAATTGCCCGCTGGAAATCGTGTATGCTTACCAAGAGCTAAATAAACTCCCTGACGGCTTTGCAATTCCCGAAGGTCGTGTAAAGCCTTGGGGTACTTGCCACGCAGTAATGTGCGCCAAAGAGGAGATCGGTGGCGCTCCCTTTGCGGTTATCAACGCAGACGATTATTACGGAAAAGACGCCTTTAAGGTTATCTACAATTACTTAAGCAGCCTGTCTGACAGCGACGAGGGTAAGTTCTGTATGGTTGGCTACCTGCTTGGCAATACCGTCACTGACCACGGCTCTGTGGCTCGTGGCGTTTGTCAGGTGAGCGAAAATGGATATCTTACGGATATTGTGGAGCGTACCCGAATCGAAAAATACGAAGGCGGCATCCACTTTACGGCTGACGATGGCGCAACTTGGCAGGATTTGACTTTCGATACCCTTGTTTCTATGAATATGTGGGGCTTTACCCCCGGTTTCTTGGATCAGATGGGGTTAGGCTTCCCGGAATTTTTGGAAATGCAAGTACCCGCAAATCCTATGAAGGCAGAATATCTCCTGCCTCGGGCGGTGGATCAGCTTTTGAAAGAGGGAAAGGCTACCGTCAAGGTTCTGCGCTCTGCGGATAAGTGGTACGGTGTGACCTATGCGGCCGACAAGCCTCTGGTCGTGGCGGCTCTTGGGGAAATGACAAAAGGCGGAAAATACCCCGACGGTCTGTGGAAATAAAAAGCAAACAGCACTGATTTTCAAATCAGTGCTGTTTTTTTATGTGGTTTATTGGCTTTTATTGTACCAATAAAGGCCAATTATTATGCTTTATTCCAGCTCAAAAGCGCCGGTATAAAGCTGATAATAGGTGCCCTTTTGGGCAATCAGCTCGTCGTGGGTGCCACGCTCAATAATGTGTCCGTGGTCTAAAACCATGATGCAGTCAGCATTTTGAACGGTGCTGAGTCGGTGCGCGATCACGAAAACCGTTCTGCCGTGCATCAATTTGTCCATACCGTCCTGAACGAGTTTTTCTGTACGGGTGTCAATAGATGAGGTTGCCTCATCCAAAATCATTACGGGGGGATTGGCCACAGCCGCACGGGCAATGGAAATCAGCTGCCGTTGACCTTGGGAAAGGCTAGCGCCGTTGCCGGTCAGCTCTGTGTTGTAGCCCTCGGGCAAACGGGTGATAAAATCGTGGGCGTTTGCCAGCTTGGCGGCGGCGATACATTCTTCGTCGGTGGCATCCAGCTTGCCGTAACGGATGTTGTCCATAACCGTACCGGTAAACAGGTTCACGTCCTGCAAAACCACACCAAGACTGCGTCGCAGGTCAGGCTTTGCGATCTTATTGATATTGATGCCGTCGTAACGGATCTTGCCGTCGGCAATATCATAAAACCGGTTAATCAAGTTGGTGATGGTGGTTTTGCCGGCGCCCGTTGCGCCCACAAAGGCGATTTTCTGACCGGGGTGGGCAAATAGGGTAACGTCGTAAAGCACTTGCTTTTCGGGTACATAGGCAAAGTCTACGGATTCCATAACGATATCGCCCTTAAGCTCGGTGTAGGTGGTGGTATTGTCTGCTTTATGATAGTGCTTCCACGCCCAATGTCCGGTCTGTTCGGCACATTCCGAAATTGTGCCGTCCGCACCGATTTTGGCATTGACCAGATGAACATAGCCGTCGTCTTCTTCAGGAAGTTCGTCCATCAGCGCAAAGATCCGTTCTGCGCCGGCCATTGCCATAATAATGGAATTAAACTGCATAGAAATCTGGTTGATGGGCTGATTAAAGCTTCTGGAAAGCACCATAAATGCCATCAAAGCGCCAAGGGTGAGCCAAGTACCGCCGGATTGCACAACAATAAAACCGCCCACAATTGCCAAAATGGCGTATTGTACATAACCTAAGTTGTTGTTAATGGGGCCCATCATATTGGTAAATTTACCGGCAGAAAAGGCGTTCTCACAAAGAATGCCGTTGAGCTTATCAAATTCCTTTTTGCACGTTTCTTCGTGGTTAAAGACCTTGACGACCTTTTGGCCGGTGATCATCTCCTCCACATAGCCGTTAAGCTTGCCCAAAGATTGCTGCTGACCCATAAAGTACTTTCCTGCTTTGCCTGCCAAGGTTTTGGTGACATAGATCACGCCAAATATGGTGATCAAAGACACCAAAGTGAGCATCCAGGAGGTAAAGATCATTGTGACGAAAAGCACAACTAAGGTGGTTACGCAGGAAACTGCCTGGGGGATAGACTGGGAGATCATTTGCCGCAGGGTATCAATGTCGCTGGTGTACCGGGACATAATGTCACCGGCAGTGTTGGTATCAAAATAACGAATGGGGAGCTTTTGCATTTTCGTGAACATCTCGTCACGAATGGTTTTTTGTACGCCTTGGGTTACACGCACCATCAGATAGCTTTGCAGGAAATTGCCCAGCAAACCAATGGCAAAAATACAGGCAAGCTGCAAAAGGAAATTCCAAAGAGGGGAAAAGTCCGTAGAGCCGGATTCCACCATAGGCAGGATAAAATCATCTACAATGTTACCAAGGGTGGTGGCGCTGCGGGACTGGGTCAGCGCTACTGCAAAGATACAAAGAATTACCAGAAGTAAGGTGACCCAATAGTATTTTAGATAACCAAGAAGGCGAAGGAATGTCTTTTTCGGGTTTTTGGCCTTGCGACCGTCACCGTGCATACGGGGTGGGGGCATTATTCCAAGCCTCCTTTCTGCTGAGAATAGTAGACCTCCTGATAAATCGCGGAGGATTGCATTAGCTCGTCGTGGGTGCCAACAGCGCTAATTTGACCGTTATCCAAAATTACGATCATATCTGCATTTTGCACAGAGGAAATGCGCTGGGCGATAATGATTTTGGTTGTGCCGGGGATTTCCTCTGCAAAGGCACGGCGGATAGAAGCGTCGGTTCTCGTATCCACGGCAGAGGTGGAGTCATCCAAAATGAGAATTTTCGGCTTTTTCAGCAATGCTCGTGCGATACAAAGGCGCTGCTTTTGGCC
>JAZKXS010000174.1:0-13527 GCA_045611745.1 Faecousia sp. | reverse complement strand
TTTTTTGGTTATAATGTGTAGGCTGACGATTGTATCGTCGATTATTATGCGTTGCTGCGGTCTTTTGACTGTTGAGCATATGTGATTATTAGGAGGTGTATTTCATGAAGCGTACCTATCAGCCCAGCCGTCGTCATCGTTCCAAGGTTCACGGTTTCCGCCAGAGAATGGCTACTTCCAATGGCCGCAAGGTTCTTGCCCGCCGCCGTGCAAAGGGCCGTAAAGTCCTGTCTGCTTGAGTTCAGCGTTCGTGATTGAACTACAGCAAAAATAATCGCTCATTGCGAAAATGGGAGACTGTGCGGGGCGAACCGATTTCGCCCCGCCCCTTTTTTTAGGAGATATGCTTATGAAATTCTCCAGCGCACTGAAACTGAATCATATTTTCCGCCGTCTGTACGCCACAAGCGGACAAGCAAACGGTCTTATGGTGCTTTATGCCAAAAAGAACCGTCTTTCCCAAAACCGTGTTGGTATCACCGTCAGTAAAAAGCTGGGCGGTGCTGTTGTCCGAAATCGGGTTCGTCGCCGCTTGCGGGAGGTTTACCGTCTGAACGAAAGTCGTTTCCTTCCCGGGTATGACATTGTGGTCGTTGCCCGTTCCCGTGCAGTAGAGGCTTCTTTTCAAGAGCTTTGCTCCGCTTATTTATCTTTGGCGGAAAAGGCCGGTATCCTGTGTATGGAGGAATCGGTATGAAAAAGCTCCTTCTTGGTTTGATTCAGTTTTACCGGCGAAAAATATCCCCGAACACCCCTCCCAGTTGTCGGTTCTTTCCTACCTGTTCCCAATACGCATACGAGGCTATTAACAAATACGGGGCGCTGAAAGGCAGTTATCTCGCCATCCGGCGGCTGCTTCGCTGTCACCCTTTCAGTAAGGCTGACCACTACGACCCCGTCCCCTGAGGAGGAAAACAAATGTTTCTTGCATTCCAAATTTCCGACATTGTTATCATACCCTTCAGTTACCTGCTGCGTTTCCTTTACCAGCTTGTTAACAACTACGGTTGGGCGCTGATCCTCTTTACCATTTTGGTAAAGATCATTCTGATCCCTCTGACCGCCAAGGGCAAAAAGAGTATGATGCAGATGTCCCGCGTGACCCCCTATGTACAGGCCATTAAGAAAAAGTACGAAAATGACCCCCAAAAGCAGAACGAGGCCATTCAGGCGCTTTATAAGGAAGAGGGCGTATCCGGCGGCTGTGGCTGCCTGTGGAGCTTTATCCCTCTGCTGATCCTCATTCCTTTGTATACCATCGTTCGTGAGCCCATCACCTACATTTTAGGTGAAAGCTCCGAAGTTGCCGCAAAAATCGTAGAAATTATTAAGGGCGCTGCACCGGAAGGCGTGTTCTCTTCCAACAATTACTACGATCAGATGATCGCTGCGCCCCTCATTCCCCAATACAAAGACCTGCTGGCAGAGCTGAATTTAAGCGCCGATACTTTGCAGGGTGTGAATTTCACCTTCCTTGGCATTGATCTGGCACCCATTCCCACCTTTAACCTGCTCTCTGCCGAATTTTGGACTTGGTCTACCGTTGGCGCATTCCTGCTGCCCATCTTCTCCGCAGCTTCCCAAGTGGTCTCCAGTTTGATCAACCAGAGAATGAACAACTCTGTCATCACAAACGAGAAGGGCTTGGAGGACAAGGAAACCGCCAAAAACTCCGACGCAAACAAAACAACCAAAACGATGCTGTATATGATGCCGATTATGACATTGTTCTTCGGCTTCTCCATGTCTGCTACAATGAGCCTTTACTGGCTGATTCAAGGTATCGCCTCCACGATTATCGATGTGATTTTGACAAAAAAATATCGCAAAGAGTATGACGCAGAGGACGCTGCCCGTCGCCTGAAGGCACTGCAGGAAGAAGCAGAAGAGGCAGAAAAAGAGCGTGTTCGTGCCGAGCGCCGAGCCGCAAATCCCGACGGCATCACCGAAAATACCAGCAAAAAGAAGATGCAGCAGAAGGTACAGAAAGAAAAGGAAGCAGCCAAAGCCGCTGCCGCCCGGGAATATGCCATTCGAAAGGGTGAATATGTGGAGGAAGAAGACAACACTCCCAAGCCTCTCTCCGGCATTGCCGACCGTCCTTACTGCAAGGGTCGCGCTTATGACCCTGATCGATACAGTGTGAACAACACGGAGGAATAAATGGAAAAGACAATCATTACCACCGGCAAGACCATTGAGCTTGCCATCCAAGCCGCCCTGCAGCAGCTTTCTCTGGACCGGGACAATGTCTCTGTTCAGGTGCTTGCCCAGGCAAAGCCCGGCTTTTTGGGCTTTGGCGCCACACCTGCAAAGGTTGAGGTGACTTACGAAGCCCCCGATCCCATTCCCGAAGCGCCCAAGTCAGCGCTGACCTCTGCTTCCCGGAGCAAACCCAAGCCCACTTATGTTGCTCCCAAGCAGGAAGATCCCAAGCCCGTTGCTCCTAAGAAGGAAGCACCTAAGGCAGAAGCCCCTAAGAAGGAAGAAGTCAAAGCAGAGAAGCCTGCTCCCAAGGCAAAGGTCGTAAAGACCTATGCCCCTGCCGAGGCCGGCAGCACCGAAGAAAAGATCGAAATTTTCATCAAAGGTCTGCTGGAGCATATGGGTTCTGATGCCGTTCCCCACGCCGAAAAGGCCGACAACGACACCTACAACGTTGACCTCGTGGGTGAAGATCTGGGCTTCCTGATCGGTCGTCGTGGCGACACGTTGGACGCCATTCAGCATTTGGCCAACTACTCCATTAACCGGGGTATCAGCGGTCATATCCGCATCAATGTGGACGCAGAGGAATACCGCCAGAAGCGAGAGGAATCCCTCCGCCGCTATGCCCTCAAAAAGGCACAGCAGGTACTCAAAGCCCATCGCCGCACCACTCTGGAGCCGATGAACGCTTACGAGCGCCACTTGATCCACGCTACGCTGCAGGATATGGACAAGATCACCACCTACTCCGTCGGCACCGAGCCCAACCGCCGTGTCGTCATCGAGTACGTCCGCTAAAGCACAAAGGAGCTGTGTAAAACACAGCTCCTTTTTCTTGACTTTTTACATATTTTTTTATATACTGTTGGTAACTTAATAGGACAGTTCGTAACCATCCTGTCGGTAAACAAAACTAGGAAAAACCGATGGGCGCTATGCGCTCATTTTTTGATGGGTGCGGACTGCGCCCATTTTTCTTTGAGGTAATCAAATGCAAAAATCAAAATTTATGGCCCGCAGCGCAATGATCGCCGCTGCCTATGTGGCGCTGACCTACCTGCAAAATTTTATATTCCCCAATTCTACATCCTTTGCCATTCAGTTTCGGGTTTCTGAAGCTCTGTGTGTGCTTGCTTTTTTTACACCGGCGGCAATCCCCGGCCTATCCATTGGCTGCCTGCTGTATAACCTGAGCTATGCCATGGCGCTGCCCTTAGATCCCATTGTGGGTACACTTGCCACCGCCCTTGCCACCGGCAGTATGTATCTTTTGCGGAATGTGAAAATCAAAAGCCGCCCCCTCCTTGCCCTGCTGATGCCGGCGCTGTTCAATGCCCTTTTGGTAGGCTGGGAGCTGACCCTTTACATTGGCGGTGGTTTTTGGCTTAACGCAGCAAATGTTGCCATCGGAGAAAGCGCGGTGCTTCTGACATTGGGCACTGCCCTGTATTTCGTGCTCAAGCCCCATGCATCACGCTTACTATAAAAAGCTCGACGGAAAACCGTCGAGCTTTTTATCCTATTTAAATGCTACGCTTTGCAGGATTTTCCAGAAAATCTCTCCCCAAGTCAGTCGTGCCATTCCCTCTTTTGCAACCAGAGGGATTTGCGCCAACACCTGATCTCCGGCTTTCAGAGTCAATGTACCTAACCGCTGCCCTTTTCCCACAGGGGCTTGCACTTCCTCTATCAGTTCAACCTGGCTGCTTACCATATTTTTCTGGCTTTTGTCAATTAAAACTGCCCCCTGCTCCGCTGGAACTGCCACTATGCTTTCTCCTGTTCCCAAACGCACAGGAACAGTACATTCCGGAACCTCCGGACGGACCAGCGCATAGTTTGCAAAGCCGTAATCCAGCAATTGCTTACAGGCGGCAAACCGATCTTGAGAGCTTTCCGCACCCATTACCACCGCCACCAGCTCCAATCCGTCTCGGCTTGCCGTTGCGGAAAGGCAATACCCAGCTTTGCTGGTAAAGCCGGTTTTGAGTCCTGTGCAGCCATTATAAAACCGCACCATTTTGTTGGTGTTGGACAGGCCAAAGGCGCCATTTCGCACCGTGTCCATCCAAATGGTGGTGTAGTTTTTAATATCCGGGTGGTTTTTCATCAATTCTCGACTCATAACAGCAATATCGTATGCCGATGTTTTGTGATTTTCCGCCTCTGCGTCATCATCAAGGCCGGTGCAGTTGACGAAATGGGTGTCCTTCATTCCCAGCTCCGCCGCTCGGGCGTTCATTTTATCTACAAAGGCGCTTTCGCTGCCGTATAAATGCTCCGCCATTGCGCAGGCGCAGTCATTGGCAGAAGAAACGGCAATGGACTTGAGCATATCCGATACGGTCATCTGCTCCCCGACTTTCAGGTAAATCTGGCTGCCGCCTTTCGCTGCCGCCGCTTCCGACGCCGTCACCAGATCGGAAAGCTTTATTCTTCCGTCATCGATGGCTTCCATAATCAGCAGCATAGTCATAACTTTTGTAACGCTGGCCGGGTGGAGCGCTTCGTGGGCGTTTTGCTCATAAAGCACCGTTCCCGTTTCTATATCCATCAGTACAGCGCTTTTGGCTTTTACCTGGGGCGCTGCCGCCGCTGCTCCCATTGGCAATATGGTAAAAAGTAAAATAGCCGCTAAAATCAAGCTTAGTTTCCTCATCCCAACCCCTCCTGTGGCTTTTCTACCACAGAATATGGGGACAGACCGGCAAATATGTTAAAAGTTTGGAATAAACCTTTCGGTTGCGGAGGCAGCTTCTTGGGTGAAGCCCTGTAAGCCGTTTAAGTACATCCAGCTAAGAACTGCGTCGTATTCTTCCTGGGTAATAGGGCGGTCATAAGGCGCAGGCAAATTTCCCATCGGGGTATACTGCCGCATCAAGCTCACCAAAATCTCTCCTTTGGAGAAATTCTCCCCCAACAAGTCCAGTACTTTCAGAGAATTTTCCACTTGCCCCGGCAAAATCAAGTGGCGGACGATCACGCCTCGCACCATCTTCTCTCCCGAAAACGTCGTTTTCCCCGTTTGATTTACCATTTCGCGAATGGCGCAAAGCGCCGTTTCCACATAATCAGATGCGCCGGAAAGCTGAGAAGCCAAAGCATTATCTCCATATTTCATATCCGGCAGGTAGATATCCACCAAGCCGGAAAGCTTTTGGAGCGTCTCCACACATTCATAGCCGCCGCAGTTATAAACCACCGGCACAGGGAGCTTAGGGGAAAGGGCAGGAATGATCGTTGGCAAAAAGTGGGTAGGGGTCACAAGATCGATGTTCTCTGCCCCTTGGGCGATCAGTTTTTCCATTTCTTTCCGCAAAGCTGCGCTATCCATAGCCTTTCCCGCAGGGGAAGTGCTGATTGCCCTGTTCTGACAGTATTGGCAGCCAAGGGTACAGCCCCCAAAAAAGATGGCGCCACTGCCGCCGCTGCCTGCAAGCACCGGTTCTTCCCATTTATGGAGCATGGTTTTTGCCACCAGTGCCGTGTCCGGGCAGCCGCAAAAGCCGGTTTCGCCTGCGGTTCTGTCTACGTCGCACCGCCGGGGGCAGAGGGTACAGTTTTTGTAATCCATAATAAACCTCATAGAAAAAGGAGGGTCCTCCCCTCCTTTTCTTATTTTTCTTCTTCAGGGGTGAGGTCCAAAGTAAGTGTTTTTACATTGGCGCGAAGCTGGGTATACGTAACACCGGCAGCGTCCAGCATTCGCTTAGATGCAATGGTAGCAGGGGTATCTGCATACTTATCCGAAAGATAATACACCTCCCGGACACCGCTTTGGATAATCGCCTTGGCGCACTCGTTACAGGGGAACAGGGCAACATAAAGCTTACTGCCCCGTAAATCACGGCCGTTGGCATTGAGAATGGCATTTAATTCTGCGTGGACAACGTAGGGATATTTTGTATCCTCACCGGTACGATCCCACGGAAATTCATCGTCGGAACAACCCTTGGGCATACCGTTATAACCGGTAGAAATAATAATGTTTTCCTGGGATACGATACAAGCCCCTACCTGGGTGCCGGGATCTTTGCTCCGCTTTGCCGCCAGCATCGCAATGCCCATAAAATATTCGTCCCAGCTAATGTAGTCTGTCCGTTTCATAGGATAACCTCCCCTTGATTTTTCCCTATTATAATACATTTTTTATCGCATAGCAAGAGGATTTCCTACGCTTTCACATTCTCATCTAATATTGTATCTCTCAATGCATTTATCAAATCAAGCATATGATCGATCTTAAAAAAGATGGTTTTTTCTTCTTCAGCGATCATACACCCTGCATATTCTTCATCTTCATTTTCGATCATACGGAGACGCAAAGCCATTATTGCATAAGCTTTGCGAACACATCTTGCCGGAAAAGTAATAATAGGATAAGCCTTATCGTAAATATCAAAACCCACCAGCCAATCGTCGGGAATGTCGTATTTCAAAATTGCTTCCTTCACAGTCTCACACCCATAATCACAAACGAAAGCCACCATTTTTTCTCCTCCAGATTTTAATGAATTATTGTTATTTTAGAACAAAATGTTCAAAATATCAATAGAACAAATTGTTCTGGGTTATATTGTTCTCGGTGATGATTATGGCTGAAAAATACGAACGCATTCGTAACTTAAGAGAAGATTCCGACTTGACGCAAGCCGCTGTGGGAGAAAAGATCAATGTTCCACAAAGAACCTATGCTTACTACGAAAGCGGAAAGCGTATGATTCCTCCGCAAACGCTTATTGCTTTGGCAAAATTTTATCATGTCAGCGTAGATTATCTTCTTGGAATCACAGAGCAAAAGAAACCCTATCCCTCCAAAGAATAAAATTTGGGCATCGCCGATATGGCGGTGCCCATTTGTTATTTAATCAAAAATGTCCTTCAGGGTATCAAAGAATTTCTTTGCTTTGGGAGTGGATTTGTTATCCATCGTGCCGTCAAGCTTGCGCAGCAGTTCTTTTTGCTCCTTCGTCAGCTTGGTGGGCGTTTCCACCACCACGAAGAAATGGTGATTGCCACGACGACGGGGGTCATTGACTCTGGGAATGCCTTTCCCGGCCAGCACAAATTCCTTGCCGGTTTGTGTCCCTTCAGGAATTTCGTACTTCACCTTGCCGTCCAGCGTAGGAATTTCAATTTCTGCGCCCAGCGCTGCCTGGGTAAAGGTAATGGGAATTTCGCAGTAGACCTCTGTGCCCTCCCGCTTGAAAATTGGGTGGCGCTTAATGGCTACCTCAACCAAAAGGTCACCGGACGGGCCGCCATTGCTGCCAACGCAGCCTTCGCCACGAACACGGGCGCTTTGACCGTGATCGATGCCGGCAGGGATGCTCACCTTGACCTTTTGGGTGCGACGGACTTTCGCCTTGCCTTTACAGGTGGTACAGGGATTTTTGATGATCTTGCCACGGCCGCCGCACTGGGGGCAGGTAGCAGTGGACTGGATCGCCATACCCATAATATTTTGGGTGGTACGCACCTGACCGCTGCCACGGCAGTAAGAACAAGTCTCTACCGCACCGTCAGCCGATCCGGTACCGCTGCAGGCAGAGCAGTTTTCAATTCTGGGAACAGAAACCTCTTTTTCCACACCAAAGGCCGCTTCCTCAAAGGTGACTTCCACACGCACCGCCACATTTTCGCCCCGGGTAGGGCCGTTTCTTGTAGTGCTTCTTCTGCCGCCGCCAAAGAAATCGCTGAAAATATCCCCGAAATCTCCAAAACCGCCAAAGCCACCGAAGCCATCAAAGCCCTGACCTCCGCCAAAATTGGGGTCAACGCCCTGGAAGCCGAACTGATCGTACCGTGACCGCTTTTCGCTGTCAGAAAGCACCTCGTAGGCTTCGCCGATTTCCTTAAACTTTTCCTCTGCGGACTTATCGCCGGGGTTTCTGTCGGGGTGGTATTTGCCTGCCAGTTTCCGGTAAGCCCGTTTTATTTCATCGGCGCTGGCATTTTTCTCTATACCCAGTACCTCATAATAATCACGTTTGTTTTCTGCCATAGGATTATCTCCTCAATGTATGGAAAATACACCAATAAGGGGCGGCTTCCACCGCCCCTTTGGGTTTTACTTAGTCAACAGTCTCGTAGTCTGCGTCTACAACACCGTCATCTGCAGGCTGCTCGCCCTGAGGTGCTGCGTTCTTGTAGAGCTTTTCGGAAACTGCATAGAAAGCCTTTTGCACTTCCTCGGTTGCTGCCTTAATGGCCTCTACATCGGTGCCCTTATTGACTTCCTTGAGCTTGTCAACAGCTACTTGAATGGTCTGCTTCTCCTCCTCGGAGATCTTGTCGCCCAGCTCGCCCAGCGTCTTTTCGGTCTGGTAAACGGTCTGGTCAGCCATATTGTGGGTATCCACTTCCTCACGACGTGCCTTATCCTCGGCAGCAAACTGCTCAGCCTCACGAACGGCCTTGTCGATATCCTCCTGAGACAGGTTGGTGGATGCGGTGATGGAGATCTGCTGCTCCTTGCCGGTGCCCAGATCCTTAGCACTTACCTTTACGATGCCGTTGGCGTCGATATCAAAGGTAACCTCGATCTGAGGTACGCCACGGGGCGCAGGTGCAATGCCGGTAAGCTGGAAGTTGCCCAAGGTCTTATTGTAGGCAGCCATTTCACGCTCGCCCTGCAGAACGTGGACATCTACGGCAGTCTGACCGTCAGCAGCGGTGGAGAAGATCTGGCTCTTACGGGTGGGAATGGTGGTGTTGCGGTCGATCAGTCGGGTAAATACACCGCCCATGGTCTCAATGCCCAGAGACAGAGGCGTAACGTCCAGAAGAACGATGTCCTTTACGTCGCCGGTGAGAACGCCGCCCTGAATAGCTGCGCCCAGAGCAACGCACTCGTCGGGGTTAATGCCCTTGAAGCCTTCCTTACCGGTCAGATTCTTAACGGCATCCTGCACAGCAGGAATACGGGTAGAACCGCCAACCAGCAGAACCTTATTCAGGTCAGAGGCAGACAAACCGGCATCGTTCATAGCCTGGCGGACAGGCTTTAAGGTGCGCTCAACCAGATCAGCCGTCAGCTCATTGAACTTTGCACGGGAAATGGTGATATCCATATGCTTGGGGCCGGTAGCGTCCGCGGTGATATAAGGCAGGTTGACGGTGGTAGTGGTCATACCGGAAAGCTCGATCTTTGCCTTTTCCGCTGCCTCACGGAGACGCTGCATAGCCATCTTGTCATTCTTCAGGTCAACGCCCTCGGCCTTCTTAAATTCGTTTACCAGGTAATCCATAATTCTCTGGTCGAAGTCGTCGCCGCCCAGACGGGTGTCACCGGCAGTGGCCAAAACCTCTACGATGCCGTCGCCAATTTCCAGAATGGAAACGTCGAAGGTGCCGCCGCCAAGGTCATAGACCATGATCTTCTGCTCCTGCTCCTTATCAAGGCCGTAAGCCAGCGCAGCAGCAGTAGGCTCGTTGATGATACGCTTCACCTCAAGACCTGCGATCTTGCCTGCGTCCTTGGTTGCCTGGCGCTGTGCGTCGGAGAAGTAAGCAGGAACGGTGATGACAGCCTCGGAAACGGTCTGACCCAGATAAGCTTCCGCGTCAGCCTTCAGCTTCTGCAGCACCATAGCGCTGATTTCCTGGGGGGTGTAGCCCTTGCCGTCGATGGTGACGTGATAGTTTTCGCCCATGTGGCGCTTAATGGAAGCGATGGTGCGGTCTGCGTTGGTAACAGCCTGGCGCTTTGCCACCTGACCGACCATACGCTCACCGGTCTTTGCGAATGCAACAACAGAGGGAGTGGTTCTGCCGCCCTCAGCGTTGGCAATTACAACAGGCTCGCCGCCTTCCAATACTGCAACACAAGAGTTGGTTGTACCCAAGTCAATACCAATAATCTTACCCATAATAAATTTCCTCCTATATAAATGTTAATTGTTTACTCTTTAATTTGCGACCTGCACCATAGCAAACCGCACAATTTTCTCACCCAGCTTAAAACCCTTCTGGAACACCTGGGTGATGGTGTTTTCGCCAAAAGCTTCGTCGTCAATGTGCATTACTGCATTGTGGAGATTGGGGTCAAAGGTCTCTCCGGCGGCGCCGTAGATTTCTACGCCCAAAGTGCCAAAAATCTTAACAAGCTCCGTAAGGGTCAGCTCCACGCCCTTTTTGTAGGCTTCGTCGGCTGTGGGCTGATTGAGCGCCCGTTCCAAATTATCGTACACCGGCAGGAGCTTTTCCACCGCCTCGGCTTTGCCCAGGGTATAAAGCAGTTCCTTTTCCTTGGTGTTGCGCTTGCGGAAGTTATCGTACTCCGCAGCCAAGCGCAGGTGGGCATCTCGTTCTGCGTTATATTTTTCTTCCCATTCGTTGACCTGAGGTGCTTCCGGAATTTCCTCGGCAGTCTCAGCAACAGGGGTTTCCTGCATTTCTTCTTTTTTCTTCTTTGCCACGCTTATGCCTCCTCATCGGTGTTGCCCGGCAGTTGGGGCTGCTCCGGTTTTGCAAACATTTTAGAAAGGCTCTCTGCAAAGTAGCTCAGCCGAGCCGTTACCTTTGCATAATCCATTCGGGTGGGGCCAACCACGCCGATCATACCTTGCATACCGTCACCGATATCAAATTTTGTCATAACCACGCTGGTGTCCTTCAGCTCCTGCGCCACGTTTTCCGGGCCAACCAGAACCTGGGTGCCGTTGGCGTTTTGCATTACCGCCGGCAAATTAATAAGGGCTTCCTCGTCCAGACTGGTCATTATTTTTTGCGCCTTGTCCACATCCCGGTATTCCGGCTGAGTGAGCAACCGCATCTGTCCGGTGACTACCATATTGGTGTCCGTCTGGCGCTGCAGGGCTTCTGCTGTAAACTCTACGATCACCGGCACTAAGCTTGCACCGTTTCCTGCAGAACGCATCACCTTTTCCAGCAAACCTTGGGTGAATTCTTCCCGGGTCAGGTCGGTCATTGTGGCGTTGAGCAGCGCCGAAAGAACTTGCAGATCCCTTTGAGTAATGCTCAGCGGCAGCTTAATGAGCTTGTTTACCACCTCGTCGTTAGAAAGCATCACCACAAGAATGAAGCTGCCCTCACCTGCCAAAATCAGGTCAAAGCGGCGAACGGTTACGCCACCGTAACGGGAGGCCATGGAGATTGCCGGCAGGTCTGTGGCCTGGGAAACCAGCTTTGCCACCTTCTCTACCAGTTTATCCACCTTTTGCATTTTTTCTTCCAATGCCATATTAATGGACTGGGTCTCGTCCAGAGACAATCGGTAATCCTGCATCAGCTCATCCACATACAGCCGATAGCCGGCAGCAGAAGGCACACGGCCTGCGCTGGTGTGGGGCTGGTCAAGATAGCCCATCGCCGTCAGATCTGCCATTTCGTTGCGAATGGTGGCGGAGGAATACTGCATATCCGGAAGCTCGGCAATGGCCTTCGAGCCTACCGGCTCTGCGGTACGGATATAAAGGTCCACAATGCTGCGCAAAACCTTCTTTTGACGCTCGGTCATTTCCATTTGTATTCCTCCTTTATGTGCTTAGCACTCTTTTCGTTTGAGTGCTAAGCACACTATACAATAGAGTGCTAAAAATGTCAATAGCTCTTTTTTGAATAATATATGAATTTTTAGGAATTTCATCCGTAGACGATAAGATCCGGCAGAGGAAACTCTGCCGGATTGGGTTAGGTTTATTCTGTATGGAAGATTACTTTCAGCCAATTTTTCAGGGCTGGCAGCCACTGGCGCAAGTACTGAGTGCCCGGGTCGATCTCTTGGCAGGTCTGCAGGTCTGCAGTCGCTTTGCCGTGACAGCCAAAGGGATAGATGTGGCACTCCATAGGCACTTTATGCTTTGCCAATGCCGAAGCATAGAGCAAGGTGTTATGCACCGGTACGGTTTCGTCCTCTGCCGTATGCCACAAAAATGTGGGCGGTGTATTTTCCGTAACCTGATGCTCGCAAGAGAACATAGGCACTTCCTCCGGGCTAAGAGGGAAATGTCCTGCCACCCGTCTGATAGAACCTCCGTGGTAATGCTCCGGATCTGCTGTGATCACCGGATAGCACAAGACGCTGGCGTTCACCTTTTTGCTCTCAGGGAATTTCTCCCGCACCTGGGGACAAGCATAATAATTTGTGTAGTGAGCCGCCAAGTGACCGCCGGCAGAAAAGCCCATAATGGCAATTCGATTGGTATCACAGCACCAAGCAGCGGCATTTTCATAAATAATCTCCATAGCCGCAGCCACTTCCTGAAGATGCACAGGAAAATGAACCTCGTCTCCTACGGAATAGGTAAGAACAAAGGCGTGGAAACCTTCCTGCAGAAAATGCACAGCGATGGGCTCGCCCTCTCTCAAGGACACGTGCTGGTAGCCGCCACCGGGGCAAATCAGCATAACAGGCCTTGCCTGAAACCGGTCAGCCGCTTCGGGCATTGCTGCGCTCAGGTCGTCTTGAATATAGGTCTGCAAAACCGGATCCCGGCCATTTTCTCCTAAGAAAGGGAATCGATCTTTTAAGTGGATTTCTTTACAAATCATCTTTGTTCCTCCTTATTTTCCGCATTTAATGCATCCACCACGATGTCCGGGTAGGGGTTTACAACAACGGTGCGGTGGCTGTGATAAATAACCATACCCGGTTTTCCTCCGGGGATTCGTTTGATTTTTCCCACCGGGTTTACGTCCACGGGAATGTTCTGACCACCGGCGGTTTCCGCATAGTGGGCGGCAAGCTGCGCCGCCTGGGTGATGGTATCGTCCGGAGGCACCCTGCCGCCGCAGGCGATGATGACGTGACTGCCGTGAACCTTCTGGGCGTGAAGCCACAAATCATCCTTTCGGGCAAGGCGGAAGGTCAGCTCCTCATTTTGCTGATTGTTCCTGCCTACATAAATGGGGTAACCGTCTGTGGATTCAAACCGCATAGGTGGCAGTTTCCCCTGCTTCATCTGCTTTTTGCTGCCATCGGCACGAAGATACCCCTCCAATTGCAGCTCCTGGCGAATTTCCTCCAGTTCCCGGTCTGTTTCTGCACGGGAAAGCTCGTGAAGCACGCTTTGTAAATAGGAAAGCTCTATTTCACCCAACTGCATTTGCCGGGTCAGTTCTTTCTCCGCATTCTTTTGCTTGGCGTAATCCTTATAATACTTTGCCGCATTCTGTTGGGGAGAAAGGAGCGGAGAAATAGAGACCTCAATGGTTGCCATATTTTCGTCGTAAAAGTCCTCCACCAGAACCTTCGTCATACCCTTTTCCATTTTGTGGATATTGGCAGTGAGGATATCTCCAAGCTGGCGCAATCGCTCCCGACCATAGGTCTCCTGCAATTCCTTTTCCTGAATT
>JAZKXS010000173.1:0-18809 GCA_045611745.1 Faecousia sp. | reverse complement strand
CCCCGGCGGTAGCCGTCCCGGTCGTAGCGGACAGCCAAATAGATATTGATGGCCAAAACTGCGATGCCGGTGAGGATAAGCTCAATGATCATACAAATGGCGCAAGTGGTAAGTAAGGTAATGGTGCTCTTTCCGATCAGCACGATGGTGACGATCACCATTGCCAATGTCATAACGCCGCCCAAAATCATATAGATAAAGCCGGCAAAGCGCTGGGCAAAGCGCCAGGCCTCCACGCTGCCCATACCAAAATAGGCACGGTAGCCAAAAATATGGTTGGCTTCCTTGATGGGTTTGAAGAAATAAAGCAGGCCGAAACCCAGAAGCAGCGCAGGGATCACGAGGATCGCAAGCCGGGAAATCAGCTCCATCAGCCAAACAACAACGGAAATGTTGGGCAAAAGGGCAGCAGGATCAAATTCCCCGATCAAATTCATAATGGCATCCATATAAGCTCCTTATTTGTCCTCTAAGAACTGGTCAATTTCGTGAATAAAGCTTTGAACGTCTTGGAATTTACGATAAACAGAGGCAAAGCGGATATAAGCAACCTCGTCCAAGGGCTTGATCCGTGCCATAACCAGCTCGCCGATATGGTCGGTGCTGACCTCTCTGTCCAAATCGTTTTGGAGGGTCTGCTCGATCTCGGTGGTGATCCGGTCCAAGTCCGCAGTATCCACCTGCCGCTTGTCAAAGGCGCGCATCATCGAGCTGAGGATCTTATTCCGGTCAAAATTCTGCCGGGAGCCGTCCCGTTTCACAACGATAATGGGCTCTCGTTCCAGACATTCATATGTAGTAAAACGTTTCTGACAGCGCAGACATTCACGGCGGCGGCGAATATTGCTGCCGTCGTCAGAGTGACGGGAGTCGATTACCTTGCTGTCGGTATAGCCGCAAAAAGGACATTTCATATATAAATCCCTTCCCTTTTTCTATTAACAGGATTATAACAGAAGAAAATACCCATGTCCAGCTTTTTTTGGACATAGGCGGAAACTTTGGAAATGCGGTTGCTATTTTGGAAGAAATAGGGTAAACTATACCCTGTAAGCGGCAAAAGGAGGCAGAGAAATGTCGAGAAAAGGAAAATTAGCCCTTGCGTGGGTGATACTGTACGTTGTGTGCACCATATTTGGCTTTATTAACACCAAAAATGGCTTTTTACAGGCCATATTTGCTCTGGTTTCCATAGGCTTCTTCCTGCCCGGCGGCATCCTTCTGTATGAGGCCATCGGGGAGAAGAACAAAACCACCATTTTGACCATCCGATATTTGAGCATTGCGTCCCTCTGTCTTACGGTACTGACCCTGATTGGAAACGTGCTGACTTTGCCTGCATCGGAAGCGGTGGGAGATCGTATGTACGCCCTTTTGGTGCTTGTGTCTACGCCAATGATCAGTAGTCAGATGTGGGTGGTCAGTTTGTTTCTGTGGGCCTGCCTGCTGATGGGCAGTTTCATAAAAAAGACAAAGAGAAGCAAATAATCTGTTCCAAATTTGGGATTTGGAGGTTTCCGGGGTAAAGGATATTGTATACATGTATACATCGGAAAGGGCATCTGTGGAAAAGTCCAAAAAGTGGCTAAAACACTACACTTTTTGCCCCTCTGCAAATTCCAGGGTTGGGAAAAAAACGGGAAGATTTTTCCGAAACAGCGTGTTATAATGGTATTGTGAAAGATGGGGCAACGCCCAATCGAGTAAAGGAGGAACCATTATGAACCGCAAGCAATTTACATTCTATCTGTCTTTTCACGAAACCATACGAAATTTTAAAACAAAAAACGAACAATTGCAGGCTTATAAAGTGCTGTGTGATTACGCACTTTTGGAAAAAGCGCCGAAGATGGAGGAGCTAAAACCCTCTGTTGCGGCGCTTTTTTCAATGGCGCAGCCGGTTTTGGATACAGCCCGTCGTCGTTCCAAGGGCCTGCAAAAAGACGGCAAAGTGTAGCTAAGTAGATATAGTAAAAGAAAGAGAAAAAGAAAAAGAAATATATATAGTCAGAGTATAAGCAGTAGCAGTAGTATAAATATGGCGAAAAACCTGTGGAAAAGTCGGGCAGGTTTTCCACAGGTCGGTAGGTTTTCACTTGTCGGCAGTGCATACCGGGAGATTGCCACGTTGCTGCGCTCCTGGCAATGACAACGGAAACTACCAATTGTCAACTATCAACTCTCAACTCTCAACGATCAACTCTCAACTCTCAACTCTCAACTATCAAACCCGTTGGGGTTATTTTTCTGCCAGTTCCAGGCATCTGCACACATATCGGAAAGGTTCTTTTCTGCCTTCCAGCCAAGCTTTTCGGCGCTTTTGGCCGGGTCTGCATAGCAAACGGCAATATCACCGGGGCGACGGGGTGCGATCACATAGGGCAGAGGAACGTTGTTGACATCCCGGAAGGTGTTTACCATATCCAAAACGCTGTAACCGGTGCCGGTACCTAAGTTAAAGACCTCCACACCGCTGTTTTTGCAGACATAGTCTACGGCGGCTACGTGACCCTTGGCAAGGTCGACCACGTGAATGTAATCCCGGACGCCGGTTCCGTCGGGGGTATCGTAATCATCACCGAAAACGCTGAGCTTTTCCCGTCTGCCGATGGCCACCTGGGTGATGTAGGGCATCAGGTTATTGGGAATACCCCGGGGGTCTTCGCCAATTTCACCGCTTTTGTGGGCACCGATGGGGTTAAAGTACCGCAAAAGGCAGATGCCCCAGCGATCGTCGGCGGTGGCAAGACCGGAGAGAATCTGCTCGCACATATACTTTGTCCAGCCATAGGGATTGGTGCAGCTGCCGGTGAGGCTGGTTTCCTTCAGAGGCATTTCGTTGCCGGCAGTATAGACGGTGGCGGAGGAGGAGAAGATCAGGTTCATGACGCCTACTTCCTTCATCACCTTGGTCAGCATCAGCGTGGAGTTGAGGTTATTGTCGTAATATTCCCAAGGCATAGCCACACTTTCCCCTACGGCCTTGAGGCCTGCAAAGTGAATGACGCAGCCGATGTCGTTTTCTGCGAAAATCTTATGTAAAATAGCTTCGTCACGGACGTCACCTTCGTAAAAACGAAGGGTCTTGCCGGTGAGCTTTTGCACACGTTCCAAGGAAACGGGATTGGAATTGCACAAATTGTCAATTACCACAACACCGTAGCCGGAATTGAGCAGCTCCACACAGGTATGAGAACCAATATATCCGGCACCGCCTGTCACAAGAACATTCATAAAAATACCTCCTGAAAGTTTCTTGGTTTATAATACCTATTTGTTTCGGAAAAAGCAACTGCTGTTTTTGTTAAGCGCATATTTTTCTTGCTATTTTCCTTTCTTGCGGCTATAATAAACGATGAAAGAGTATGGAAAGAAGGGGGATGCTATGGATACAAAACCTCGTATTTTATTGATGACAACCGGCGGAACCATCGCATCCCGGCAGGGCGCAGAGGGATTAGAGCCCGGCGGACCGAAAGAGCTGGAGCAGGCGCTGCAAAATTTAAGCGCCTATTATGAAGTGGGTGTTCGGGATATTTTCTGTTTGGATTCCTCCAACATCCGGCCAGAGGAATGGCAGACCATTGCCAAAACTGTTTTTGAAGAACGGGGGAATTGGGACGGCATCGTGGTTACCCACGGCACGGACACCATGGCCTATACCGCATCTGCTCTGACCTTTATGCTCCCCGGAATCGATATTCCGGTGGTATTTACCGGCTCTCAGCTGCCAATGGGGCATATGCTTTCTGATGCTCCGGATAATTTGCGCACAGCCTTTGCTATGGCAGCTTCCGGCGTGCCGGGTGTATTTGTGGCTTTTGACCGCAAGGTGATGCTTGGCTGCCGGGCAGTAAAGGTTCGGGCGTCCGGATTTTCCGCCTTTGAAAGCATCAATGCCGACTATGTGGCTCGGGTAACAGACCGGGGCTTGGTGCTCAATCCGGATCATTCTGCAGTGGCAGCAGCCCCCACGGTGCTGCGCCCGGATATCAGCAAAAATGTATTTCTTCTGAAGCTGACCCCCGGTCTTTCTCCGGAGATCTTTGATGCACTGGCCGGTATGGGCTACCGTGGCGTGGTGATCGAAGCCTTTGGCTTGGGCGGCATTAACGTATTAAACCGTGGCCTGCAGGGGATCCGACGGGCGGTGGAAATGGGCATCAGCGTGGTGGTCACCACCCAATGCCTGTACGACAGCGCCAATTTGCGTGTATATCAGGTTGGCAACCGCCTTTTGGATATGGGCGTAATACAAGGCTTTGATATGACTTCAGAGGCTGCTATGACGAAACTTATGTGGGCGTTGGGGCAGGGGATGACGCCGGAGGAGATCAAAAAATTATTTGAAAGAAGTATTGCCGGAGAAATCACTGTCTGACCATCTATTTTATCAGAAGGAGGACAAATATGGATCCTATTTATGTTACGGGGCACAGAAACCCCGATACGGACTCTATTGTGGCGGCAATGGCCTATGCAGCGCTGCGAAACGCCATCGGCGACCGGGAATATGAGGCCGCTTGTCTGGGTCGTGTTTCGGATGAGACCCAGATCGTTTTGGATCGCTTTGGCTTTCAGCCACCCAAGCGTATTCGGGATATGTATACCCAAGTTCGGGACTTGGATTTTGATACACCACCCTTTTTATCCCCGGCGGTGACGGTGGATCGGGGCTGGATTTTGCTCCAGGAATATAGAAACATTCCCTCTATCCCTGTGGTCAATGAGGACGGCACACTTTTCGGTATGCTTTCCCGTGACGATGTGGCCAACTACCATATGTCCATCATTGATGTGAGCAAATTGGAGGAAGTGCCGCTGTTTAATTTGCTGTCGGTGCTGGACGGTAAAATTATGAATGAGGCCGGCGAAAACACGGATACCGTTGCCGGAGATGTGATCATTGCGCTGCCCCAGAGCAGAGAAAGCCTGCTGAGTTTTAATGAAAACAGCATTGTCCTTTGCGGTGACCAGCCGGAAATGATCGAGAAGGCACTCAAGGCCAATGTAAACTGCGTTGTGGTCTGTCAGGCAGAGCTGCCGGAAGCACTGCGGCAAATGGAGACAAGGAGCTGCATCATTGCAACCCCCTATGATGCTTATCGGGCGGCACGGCTGATGTTTTTGTCCACGCCGGTGGGGCGGATCTGCCGCACAACAGAGCCTGTGCTTTTCCATTTAGATGCCCGGGTAGACGAGGTACGGGAGCAGGTGCTGAAATACCGCTATCCCTGCTATCCCATTTTGGACGAAAATGAGAAGGTCGTGGGTGTTTTGACCCGATACCATTTGCTCCGCCCCAGAAGAAAACGGGTGGTACTGGTTGACCACAATGAGGCTTCCCAGTCCGTTCCCGGCTTAGAAGAAGCGGAGATTTTGGAGATCATCGACCATCACCGTCTGGCGGATATCCAGACAAATGCCCCTATTTATGTACGCAACGAGCCGGTAGGCTCTACCAATACCATCATTGCCTCTATGTTCCAGGACAAAGGCATTTTGCCCTCCGAAAAAATGGCAGGTATGATGGCGGCGGCCATTTTGTCCGATACCGTTATGTTCAAATCCCCGACCTGCACACCCCAAGATGTGCGTACAGCCGAGCGTATGGCACGGATCGCCAATGTTTCTTTGGAGGAATTGGGCAGGGAGATATTCTCGTCGGCTATGGAAAACCGCACAGCAGAAGATCTTTTGTTTGCAGATTATAAGGAATTTCACATTGCAGGCAATGATTTTGCGGTGGCGCAAATTACTTGCGTGGACAGCCCCAAAATGCTGGAGCGGAAAGAGGAATTCTTGGTACTGATGCGCAAGCTGATGCAGGAGCGCGGCTTTGCAGTGGTGATTTTGATGCTGACGGATGTGCTGAAAGAGGGCACGCAGCTTTTGTATGTTGGCAACGATGACACCATTCGTCAGGCGTTTAGCGTAGACCCCAAGGGCAATACGGTGTTTTTACCCCATATTATGAGCCGGAAAAAACAGGTCATTCCTATGCTGTCGGCTTTGTGGGGTTAATGATTACAAGAAAAAGGAGAAAAGTATGGGTTTTGAGACCTTGCTGGGCAACGCCCGGTTAAAAGAAAACCTTTCCGGAAGTCTCCGGCAGGGCCGCATATCCCATTTTTATCTGATTTCCGGCCCGGAGGGGTCGGGAAAACGGACGCTGGCCAGACTTTTGGCGGCAGCGATGCTGTGTACCTCCCAGGAAAAGCCCTGCGGCCACTGTAAGGACTGCCGCAAGGCGCTGGCAGGAACCCACCCCGATGTGATCTACGTGGAGGATCCGGAGCATAAAACCGTTCCCGTAAAGGTCATTCGCCAGGCACGGGAGAGCATTTTCATTCGCCCCAATGAGGGACAAAGAAAGGTTTATATTTTCCCTCAGGAAATGGGAATGGAAGGGCAAAACGCCCTGTTAAAGGTGCTGGAAGAACCCCCTTCCTACGGCGCATTTTTGCTGCTTTCAGCAACACCGGAGGGGTTGCTTCCCACCATACGCTCCCGGTGTGTCCAGTTAAATCTGCAAGGTCTGTCCTTAGAGGAGCTGTCAGCGGCGCTGCAGCAGGAATTTCCTGATTTGCCGGAGGATGTGCGTCAAGCGGCGGCGGTGCGCAGCGGCGGATATTTGGGACAGGCGAAAAAGATTCTGGAAGATACCATAAAAACCACACCGCAGACAGAGGAATTTATAAGGGCCTTTTCTGAAAGAGACGGTTTGGGTATCGCCAAGCTGCTGGCTTCTATGGAAAAATGGAAGCGGGATGTGTTTATAGAAGAAATGACCGTCTGGGCATCTGTTTTGCGTGGTGCGCTGGTGTTCCGCAGCGGACAATCCGGCGCTACGGAGGCAGAAAAGTTGCTGGGTGGAGCAAGAAGCGCCCGGGAGCTTATGGACGCTTATAATGAAATACAAAAAACAATGCAGTATGCCGGTGGCAATGTGTCCGTTGCTGCCTTGTGCGGAAATCTTTTGTGGAAGCTGCGTTAGAAGGAGAACAAAATGGAAGAAATGAAAAATAAGCCCGAGGAACAGTCCACAGTAGAAGTGGTGGACATTCAGTTCCGTTCCGGGCAGAAAATATATTACTTTGACCCGGCAGGAAAGAAATACGCTGCCGGTGACCACGTGATCATCGATACGGCCCGTGGCCCGGAGTATGGCATTTGCACCAAGGAAAACCACTTCATTCATAAAATGGAGGTGGTATCCCCTCTGCGCCAAGTGCTTAGACTGGCCAATGAGCAGGATGAAAAGGTGGTTGCGGAGAATATAAAAACCGAAGAAAAAGCCCATCAGGCCTGCCTGAAAATGATTGAGGAAATGAAATTAGATATGCAGCTTGTGTCTGCAGAGTGCGCTTTTGACGGTAGCAAGATCCTGTTTTTCTTTACGGCAGATGAGCGTGTGGACTTCCGGGAATTGGTCAAGAGCTTGGCGTCTATGTTCCATACCCGTATCGAGCTGCGGCAGATCGGTGTCCGGGATAAGGCACGAATGGTTGGCGGCTTGGGCATCTGCGGCAGACCCTTTTGCTGCGGCAGCTTCTTAGAGGATTTCCAGCCTGTTTCCATAAAAATGGCAAAGACTCAGAATTTAAGTCTAAATCCCACCAAAATTTCCGGCACTTGCGGTCGGCTGATGTGCTGTCTGAAATATGAGCAGGATGCATATGAGGATCTGCTGAAAAATGCGCCCAAAAACGAGTCCTTTGTGGATACGCCTGACGGTCGGGGTTCTATTATTGAGGTGGACCTCCTTCGTCAGCGTGTAAAGGTACGTCTGGAGGAGCAGACAGATACGGCAGTTTGGCATAAAAACGAAGATATTGCCGTTTTGCGCAGCGGAAAGCCGAAAAAGAACGATCCTCCCATTCCGGCAGACCTTGCGCCTATTTCCGGCTGCTGTAAGCGGAAAAAGGAGCAGAAGGAAGAAGAATCCACCCGGATTCTGGACTCTATCCGCCTGCGATACAGCGAGGAAACCATTGCGGAAGAAATAGCACCGGAAGAAAAGCCTGCGCAGGAAGAAAAGCGGGAGGGACGGAAAAACCGCCGCAACCGCAGACATAAGGCGGCTGCAGAGCCGGCAGCGCAAACTGCGCCTGCCCAAGAAGCTGGGGAAGACCAGCAGGAGAAATCTGCCCAAAAACGCAACCATCATCACCGCCGCCATTTCCGTCATAAAAAAGGCGGCAACAAACCCAATCAAGAGTAACAAATTTTCCTCTGAGTCATAACTTGGAATGAGCGACGAAAGTCGCAAGTAAAATCTCGGAGGTAATCATTATGTGTAACAACGGGTTCTGCGGCGGCAATATGTGCTGGATCATCATTCTCATTCTGTTGCTGTGCAACTGCGGTGGCTTTAACTCTGCCAATAACGGTTGCGGCTGCGACCACAACAGCTGCGGCTGCTGCTAACAAATGAAAAAGGGCCTCCCTTTCGGGAGGCCTTTTAATTTTGAATGCTGAATGCTTAATGATCGATGCATTATAAATTTGTCTGCGTGGCAGACGCCATAATTATGCATTATGCATTATGAATTATGCATTGTTTTTACCGTTTCCGTTTAGAGATGGGTTTGCATTTGTCCTGAATCAGTAGAAGCTCAGAAATAATGTCGTTGGACAGGAGAAAACCCTTTCCTGTTAAGTGCCAGCGGCCGTCAAAGGTGCATACCGCCAGCCCACGGCTGCGGTACACCTCTAATTTTTGGGCAAGAGGCTCAAAGGGGAGCAGGTATTTTTTCTCGTATTCACCCGGGTCAATGCCGGAGACGGTGCGCAGGCGCATCATAAGATACTCGCCTGCCCGTTCCCGGAAAGGTACGTCCTCCACTTCCCGAAGGACTTGTCCGTTTTCTGCGATCCCGGCAATATAGCCACGGAGATCTCGCATAATGGTAAAGCGCTGTCCGCCAAAATCAGAGCTGGCATCCGGGCCAAAGCCCAAATATTCGCCACCCTGCCAATATTTCAGATTGTGCCGGGACACAGCGCCTTTTTTGCAGAAGTTGGAAATTTCATATTGGCGGTAGCCGTGTTTTCCCAAAACGGCAATGGCGGCCAAATACATATCTGCCTGCAAATCATCGTCAGGAAGATCCAGATCGTCGGCTTGTCGGGCGAGGGGGGTGCCTTCTTCCACCTTTAGACCGTAGCAGCTAATATGCTCCGGGGCAAGCTTAATGATGCTAAGGAGCGCCTTTGTCCAATCGGGCAAAGTTTGTCCGGGCAGACCGTACATAAGGTCGACGCTTAGGTTGCGGAAACCGTGCTTCCGAATTTTACGCACAGCGGCAACGGCTTGGGCATAATCGTGAGGGCGGCCAAGCTGGGCAAGAATTTCGTCATTATCCGACTGGATACCCAAACTGACACGGTTAAAGCCCTCGCTTCGCAGCCGCCGGAGCAGACGGTCGGTAACGGAATCCGGGTTTGCTTCAAAGGTGATTTCCGCATCTGGGGAAACGTCGAAGCTTTTGCGAATGGCGGAAAGAATGATGCTCAGCCGGTCAGCGCCCAAAATACTGGGTGTACCGCCACCGAAATAAATGGTATCCACCAAGTGCAGCGATGCGGCCTCTCCGGCTTCCCGAATGTGCTTGCAGACGGCCTCTAAATAACTGTCCGCCCAATGGTCGTCGCACACAGAGTAGAAATCGCAGTAGGTGCATTTGCTCCGGCAAAAGGGCACGTGGACGTAGATTCCCAGGGGCTGTTTGTGTTTTCTTGCAAAAATAGGCATAGTTTACTCCGTAATTGACAGTTGACAGTGGATAGCTGATAGTTATTGTCAATTATCAATTGTCAACGCAATTAGTCTTCGTCTAATTTCAGTACTGCCATAAAGGCTTCTGAGGGAACGGCTACTGTGCCGAAGGTACGCATACGCTTTTTGCCTTCCTTCTGCTTTTCCAGCAGCTTCTTTTTCCGGGTAATGTCGCCGCCGTAGCATTTTGCCAGCACGTCCTTGCGCAGGGCTTTGATGGTCTCACGGGCGATGATCTTGCCGCCAATGGCAGCCTGCACCGGAATTTCAAACTGGGCACGGGGGATGTTCTCTTTCAGCTTTTCGCAGATCTTACGGGCACGGGGATAGGCGTTATCTGCAAAGAGAATAAAGCTCAGGGCGTCCACAATGTCGCCATTTAGCAAAATATCCAGCTTCACAAGGCGGCTGGGGCGGTAACCGATCAGCTCATAGTCCAGCGAGCCATAGCCACGGGTACGGGATTTTAATGCGTCAAAGAAATCGTAAATGATTTCATTCAGGGGCATTTCGTAGTGCAGCTCCACACGGTTTGCGTCCAGATACACCATATCCTTAAATTCGCCACGGCGCTGCTGGGCAAGCTCCATCATATTACCCACATATTCTTGGGGCGCAATCAAATTTAGCTTCACAAAAGGCTCTTCCGCAAGCTGAATTTCCATAGGATCGGGGTAGTCCAAGGGGTTTGCTACCATAATCACCTCACCGGTGTTTTTGGTGACCCGGTAAACGACGTTGGGGGCGGTGGTAATAAGGTCTAAATTGTATTCCCGTTCCAGCCGCTCCTGAATGATCTCCATATGCAGAAGTCCCAAAAAGCCGCAGCGGAAGCCGAAGCCCAAAGCGATGGAGCTTTCCAGCTCGTAGGACATAGAAGCGTCGTTGAGCTGTAGCTTTTCCAGAGCCTCCCGAAGGTCCTGATACTTTGCACCGTCGGCAGGATAGACACCGGAGAAAACCATGGGCTGCACCGGGCGGTAGCCGGGGAGAGGCTCTGTGGCGCCATTTTCCACAGTAGTGACAGTGTCGCCCACCTGGGTGTCGGCTACCGTTTTAATAGAGGCGGTGATATAGCCAACCTCGCCTGCGCCCAAGGCATCGGCAGGAATAAGACCCATAGGACTCATGGTGCCAACCTCTACTACCTTATAAACAGCGCCGGTTGCCATCATTTTAATATCCATACCGGCCTTCACTGTGCCGGCCTTTACCCGGATATAGACGATAACGCCCCGATAGGGGTCGTACTGGCTGTCGAATATCAGCGCCTGCAAGGGCGCGGTGCGATCACCGGCAGGGGCAGGCACGTCCCGAACGATCATTTCCAGCACATCGTGGATATTGATGCCGTTTTTGGCGGAGATCTCCGGCGCATCCTGGGCAGGAATGCCGATGATGTCCTCTACCTCCGTTTTTACCTCTGCAGGACGGGCGGCAGGCAGATCGATTTTGTTAATAACCGGCAGTACCTCTAACCCTGCGTCAATGGCAAGGTAGGTGTTGGCTAACGTCTGGGCTTCTACGCCCTGGGAGGCATCTACTACCAAAATTGCGCCCTCACAGGCGGCCAGGGAACGGGAAACCTCATAATTAAAGTCCACGTGACCGGGGGTGTCGATGAGGTTCAGGGAATAAACCTCGCCGTCGTCGGCTTTATATTTTAATGTGGCGGCAGTCGCCTTAATGGTAATGCCACGCTCTCGCTCCAAGTCCATGGAGTCCAGCATTTGCTGCTCCATCTGCCGGCTTTCCACTGCGTTGCAGGCCTCTAACAGGCGGTCTGCCAAGGTGGATTTGCCGTGGTCGATATGGGCGATGATGGAAAAATTACGAATTTTGGAAAGCTCAGTCATAGCCTGCACCTCAGGTTTCATACACAATTTGTTTCATTATACAGAATTTTCTGCCCGATGTAAACTGTATCTTTTCAAAACTTTAAGGGAATACTGAAGAAAGAAAGGGCAAAAATCGTGCAATTACACTTTTTTTGAAAAAATTTCGTAAAAAACCCTTGCCGAAACCGAAAATTCAAGGTATAGTCATACGGTATTGCGAAAAACGAAAAATACCGAATAAAGAGGGAAGAATTATGGGAAATATGAAAAAGGCCGCCAAAGGCGCTGAAGATGTACAGTTTGCCATTCAGGCCATGATTGCCCAGGCAAAAAAAGACGGCGTCATTCGAGCCGCTGACCTGACAGCTGAACTGGAGAAGCTGGATCTGACACCGGAAAAGATCGAGGAGATATACGACCGTATGGATGCTATGAACATTCAGATCGTAGGCGCAGAGCTGGATCTTGGCGACGATTTGGATTGCGGTGACGGTGACTTTTTAGATGCAGACCTGGCAGGCTTGGAGGATGAGATACTTGTTGACCCGGTAGATCTGGCTGCAGAGTTCAATTTGGACGACCCTGTGCGTATGTATCTGAAGGAGATCGGTCAGATTCCGCTGCTTTCTGCTGATGAGGAAGTGGACCTTGCCAAGCGCATTTCCGAGGGCGACCAATATGCAAAAAATAAGTTGACGGAAGCAAACCTCCGTCTTGTGGTATCCATTGCAAAAAAATATTCCGGCCGTGGACTGCACATTCTGGATCTGATCCAAGAGGGCAACACAGGCCTGATCCGGGCAGTGGACAAGTTTGACTGGACAAAGGGAAATAAATTCTCTACATATGCTACCTGGTGGATCCGGCAGGCCATTACCCGCGCCATTGCGGATCAGGCTCGGACGATCCGTGTTCCGGTGCATATGGTGGAGGTCATCAACAAGACTACCCGCTGCAACCGCAAGCTGGTGCAGGAGCTGGGTCGTGAGCCTACCGTTGAGGAAATTGCTGCAGAGCTGAACTTGCCTGTGGAAAAGATTATCGAGGCAAACCGCACAGCGGCAGATACCCTTTCCTTGGACACCCCTGTTGGCGATGAAGAAGATACCTCTATCGGCTCTTTCGTGGAGGACGAGCGCACCCCCGGTCCGGCGGATGCTACCTCCAATGCCATGTTGGCAGAGGCGCTGAAGGAGATTTTGGATACCTTGACCGAACGGGAAGCTGATGTTCTGCGGATGCGGTTTGGTATGTACGACGGCAGAACCCACACCTTGGAAGAAGTGGGTCAGAACTTTGGCGTTACCCGTGAGCGTATTCGCCAGATCGAAAACAAGGCCATTCGCAAGCTCCGTCACCCCAGCCGCGCCAAGAAAATTAAAGATTTTTACTGCTAACAAGAATGCGTGCTGCAAATTGCAGCACGCATTTTCCGGTCTATTTGCTTATTTCTCCAAAATGATGGGGCCTGTGTATTTGTTTGCAGCAATGTGTGCGGCTGCTTCCTCGGCAGTTAACAGCACCTGCTCGCCGCTGACCATATTCTTAACGGCGCATTTGCCCTGGTTAAGCTCGTCCTCACCCAAAAGGATAACAAAGGGAACGCCCAGCTTATCGGCATAGGACATTTTTTGCTTAAATTTCTTTTGCTCACCGTAAAGCTGGACACGAATACCACGGCTGCGCAAGCTCTCCGCCAAAGAAATGGCAGGAGCAATGTCCTCGGTCATAGGCAGAACCAGAGCGTCTGCCGGTGCAGAGGGGAGTTGGGGATTGAGTAGTCCCTGCTCGTCCAGCACATAGAAAAGCCTGGTCAGGCCGATGGAGATACCCACGCCGGGAAGCTGACGGTCGGTGTAATAGCCAGCCAGATCGTCGTATCGGCCACCGGAGCAGACAGAGCCGATCTCCGGGTGGTCAAGAAGGGTGGTTTCGTATACCGTTCCGGTGTAGTAGTCAAGACCACGGGCAATGGTCAGATCCACGGCAAAATTATCTTCGGGAACGCCAAAGGCGGAGAGATTCTTGGTTACGGCCTGCAGTTCGTCCAGACCCTTATCAAACAGCTCGTTTTTGCCACGGTAGCCTTCCAGAGCGGTCAGCACCTGGTCGTTGCTGCCTTTGATTGCGATAAACGCCAGCACAGCATCGGCTTTTTCTGCCGCAATGCCCAGGTCCTCGGTCAAAATTGCCCGAACCTTGCTTTCTCCGATTTTACCCAGCTTATCCACAGTACGCATCACATCGCCGCTTTGATCTTGCAGCTCCAGCATAGCGTAAAAGCCGTTGAGGATCTTTCGGTTGTTGACCCGAATCTGGAAACGGGAGAGACCAAAACCGGTAAAGACCCGGTAAATAATGGCAGGAATTTCTGCTTCGTTCAGAATGTCCAGCTTGCCATCGCCGATGATGTCGATATCTGCCTGATAAAACTCACGGAAACGGCCACGCTGGGCCCGTTCGCCACGGTAGACCTTGCTGATCTGGAAACGGCGGAAGGGGAAAGCCAAATCGTTTGCGTGGAGGGCAACATATTTTGCCAGCGGCACCGTCAGATCAAAGCGGAGCGCCAGATCGCTGTCACCCTTTTGGAAGCGGTAGATCTGCTTTTCTGTTTCACCGCCGCCCTTGGCAAGAAGAATTTGGGCGTCCTCAATGGCAGGGGTGTCCAGCGGCGCAAAGCCATAAAGACCGTAGGTCTTGCGCAGAACATCGGTCATACGCTCAAATTGAATTTGCTTTTGGGGCAAAAGCTCCATAAAACCCGAAAGGGTACGGGGTTTGATTCTTTCCATAAAAAACCTCAAGAAAATTACAAATTATGAATGGATTAAAACCGGGGCTTGCTGTGGCACATTTCACGCCAATCCAAATCGCCGCGCTGCAGACCCATAATGGCGATTTCTGCGCTGCCTAAATTGGTGGCAATGGGAATGTTGTGCCGGTCACAATGGCGAATGGTCTCCAGCATCTGGCTGTCGTCCCAAGGGTCAACGGAGTTAGGATCGCTAAAAAGGATGACCAGATCGATCTCGTTATAAGCAAGTCGCGCGTTGATCTGCTGATGACCGCCCTGCTTATGGGAAAGCAAAAGGGTAATTGGCAGGCCGGTGTTATCGGCAATTAACCGACCGGTGGTTGCCGTTGCCAGCAAATTATGCTTTGATAGCACATTTTTGTATGCAATGCAGAACTTGACGATCAACTCTTTTTTCTTGTCGTGGGCTAAAAAAGCGATATTCATAGCGCAACTCCTTTCTCTCAAAGACGGACGGGTACGGACTGGCCGGTAATTCGTTTGGCGATCCGGCGGCAGGCGGCGGCTGCGCCACCACGGGAGGCACGGATCAGCGGCATATTTTTGGAGGCGGCAAGGACAACGTTAACATCCTCCGGCACAATGCCAAGCAAAGGAAGTCCTGCCCGATCCATAATATCGTCAACGGTGAGCTTCATAACCTCGGCTGTCCGCTTGTGGATCCGGTTGACCACCAATCGGACATTGGTTTTGCCCATTTGCTCCAAAAGGTTGCCTGCTTGGGAAGCGTCCCGAATGGAGGCAGGGTCAGAGTTGGTAACAACAATTACCCGATCTGCATAACGGGCGGCCAATTGGAAACCGGCCTCAATGCCGGCCGGGGCATCTAAAAATACATAAGTAAATTGCTGCTTTGCCTGCTCCAAGAGACGGGCGAAAGCGTCAAAGTCAACATCGGAAGCGGCGCAGCCCATAGGGGCGGTCAAAAACCGCAGGCCGGGGAAGAAGGGGTGGGGCATCGCTGCCTCCAGCGTGTACATACCGCTGGCAACATCTGCAAAGGACAGCGCCCCTTCGTCGGCAAGACCAAGGGCAATATCCAAATTCCGCAGTCCCACATCGCAGTCGATGCACAAAACGGTCTCGCCCATATGGGCAAGGGAGGTGGCAACAGCGCCGCAGACAGAGGTTTTTCCTGTTCCGCCTTTGCCGGACAGCACAGCAATCAGTTCACCCATAACCAAACCTCCCTCAACATCAATAGATTAAAAAGATTATACCGTAATAATCCACAAAAAGCAAGCTTTTTTACCCCTGTTTTTTAAGACCTTTTATGGAAATTAACAATAGGACGGGCAGAAATGAAATAAATCGATAAAAAAGTATTTACTTTTTTAAAAACATCGTATATGATAAGCGGGAACAGAGTAGGAATTCCCGCGTCAAGTGCTGCCAAAATGGGGAGTTGTCTGGCAGACGAAGGACTTATCCGCGATGGGAGTTTCGCACCCGCTGCACCATAATGGAGCCTTCCTTTATGCGAAGCGATACTCGGTCGGGAAAAGTCGGCCAAGAAAGCGCTGATTTTGTCCCGTCGGTGGAAAATATTACTCCCTGTGCTTTTTGGCATAGGGATTTTTGTTTTCCCCGATCTACATAGAAAGGAGGCCATTTTATGGCAAATACAAACAAATCTACTGCGCTGTACCCCCATCCCTTTTCTGTGGCTTACTGGCGTGATGCTGCAGCAGAACTGAAAGATGTGAAAATGCTGGTGATCACCGCACTTATGATCGCCCTGCGCATTGCGCTTAAACCCTTTGCCATTTACATAGGCCCTCAGATGGCCATTCAGACCGCAACCCTGGCAACGGCTTTGGGCGCAATGATCTTTGGCCCGGTGATGGCCATTCCTGCGGCTATGGTTTCCGATACCATCGGATTTATGATCTTCCCAACCGGCGATTATTTCCTGCCCTTTATGCTCACGGAGATCGCCAGCACTATGTTTTATGCTTTGTGCCTGTATCGGGCAAAACCCAGCGCCACTCGGGTGATCGTCGCCCGTTTCCTCATTTGCTTTGTGGTCAATGTGGTGCTGCAGCAGTTCATTTTTGCCTGGCAGTATACCTATATGGGCAATCCGGCAAAGGCCAAGGATTCCATTATGGGTATGATGACCACCGCCCGGCTGTTTAAAAATTTGTTCTTCTTCCCCATTGAATCTGTTGTCATCACCCTGTTTTTGAAGGTGCTGGTGCCGGTAACCTCCCGTATCAAACTTACTTTTGGCGGCAGCAAGGGCTTGGATTTCACCCAAAAGCAGATGGCGGTTTTGCTGGTGCTGCTGGTGATCGGCGTTGGCAGCAGCGTAGGGTATCTGGATTATTATTACAACAATAACTCCATTACCAAGGACTATTCTAATGAAGAAGTGGTGCAGATGAACCACGAAATGCACGATATTATTGTGCAAAAGGAAGTCTACATAGAAAAGGAAGCCACCCTTGCGGTCATTGAATATGCTTCTAAGCCTTTCTTTGGAGCGGAGACGACCTATACCGTTGCTCTGTATGAAGCAAAGGAAGGTCAGGCCATTACCGACAAAATGTGGAGCTACAAAAAGACGCCTGCATCCAAAGACGAGACCATCCAGCGCATTGCCACCGTTACCATTGTTGTAGACAATAAGACGGGAGAAGTGCTGTCTTATGAAAGCAAACCTGTGAAATAACCAAAAGGAGGGGCGACACCCCTCCTTTTTGTTGACGAATAGCCCATTTGCGGTTATAATAAAGAAAAAACAAAGGAGTTTTGTTTATGCATATTCACGAGGATCACGTGGGCAACCACAGCCACGACCACGATCATAGCCATTCCCACGAGCACACCCACGATGGCGTTGCCCATACCCATGAGCATTGCCATTGCCACAGCCACGACCACGCGCATCCCCATACCCACGACCATCTCCACGACGACCACGCCCACCACGACCACAGCCACGATTGCACCTGTGGCTGCGACAGCTGCGCTTCTAAGTGCGAGCATACCCCTATGGAGGAGCTGCTGGCGCTGATGACCTATATGGCAAACCACAACACCGCCCACGCAAACGAGCTGGCAAATCTTGCAAAGCAGCTTCACGATATGGGCAGCCACGCTGCTTACGAGCAGGTAATGGCAGCGGTGAGCGATTATGAAAAAGGAAATTTGCGGCTGCGTGCTGTGCTGGCCAGCCTGAAGTGAGGGAAAATTATGTGTCTTTCTACGGTTTATAAGAACAACACAGCGCCGGAGAGCGTACTGATGAAAAACGTTATGCGCATCGAGTGCAAAGATGGCGCCATTGTGCTGACCGACCTGATGGATCGTACCGTCGCCATTGAAGGCACGCTGGAATACGCCAATTTGGTGGACGGCGTTGTGCTTATAAAGGAAGCGGTATGATCAAATATCTGACCGTTATACTTATTTCGATGGTACCTCTGATCGAGCTGCGTGGCGCGGTTCCTGTGGCTATTACTCAGGGAATTGACCCGCTGCTTGCGTTGGCGATTTGCACGGTCAGCAATATGGTACCTGTGCCGATCATCTACTTCTTTGCAAGGAAATTCCTGCTTTGGGGCTGCCGGCAAAAGCATATTGGCAAATTCTGCTCTTTTTTCGTGGAAAAAGGGGAAAAGGCAGGGCAGAAGCTGGTGAAGAAAACCGGCCGTGGCGGTCTGTTTTTGGCGCTTTTGCTATTTGTGGGCATTCCTGTGCCGGGAACAGGCGCATGGACAGGTACGCTGGCGGCAAGCTTTCTGAATATGGGCTTTAAGTCCACGGTGGTTTCCGTTTCCCTTGGCGTTTTGCTGGCAGGCATCATTATGGGTACGGCCAGCGTTGCGGTACTCGGTATTTTTTAAGGAGAAAAATCATGTGTATTTTTTGTAAGATCATAGCCGGAGAAATTCCCTCCACAAAGGTTTATGAGGACGAATTGGTATTTGCTTTTCGGGACATCAATCCCCAAGCGCCTACCCACATTTTGGTAGTGCCCAAGGCGCATATCGGCTCTGTGGCGGAGCTGACGGCGGCAAACAGCGCAGTTGTTGCCCGGATTTTCGAGGTAATTGCCCAAATCGCTCAAAATGAGGGACTGGTAAATGGCTACCGTGTGGTTTCCAACTGCGGCCCCGATGCCCGTCAGAGCGTACAGCACTTGCATTTCCACATTTTAGGCGGCAGAGAGCTGACAGAACAAATGGCTTGACAAACAAAATTTGTCGAGTATAATCATCTTAGATCGCAGAACAAATAGTCTTCGGGGAGCCGGATGCATTCGGCTGAGATTTGGCTTGGTAGCCATGACCCGTGAACCTGATACGGTTAGTACCGTCGGAGGGAAAGATGCACATATGAGATGCCTTGGTATCGCATTGCACCC
>JAZKXS010000172.1:0-1017 GCA_045611745.1 Faecousia sp. | reverse complement strand
CAAAATACGATTGGCAATCAGCTTCAGCTCCGGACCGGCAGACAGCGAATCGATCACATATACCTTACGATCAGGATATGCAGCTTCATATTCTTCCTTGGCGATGCGAGCTGCGTTGAAGCTGCCGGAAAGGTTGCTGGTGATCGTAATGCAGAACACACGGTCAGCATCCCCAAAGGCTTTTAAGTAATCTTCTACATTGGGGCAAGAAGACGAAGATTTGCTCTTGGTAGTTGCCAGTGTTTCCAGCATATCGTCCAGGTCTAAGGTTTCATCATCAACGAACTCCCGATCCTCCACACGGATGGTCAGGGGTACGGATTGAAAATCAACATCATTTTCAATGCTGCGCAAATTTGCGCTTGAATCGGTTACAAGCTTGAATTTCATCGGTTTTACCTCATTTTCCACAGGCACTTACCTGCATATGGTTTATTTTACCATACACCTCCCCTGCCGTCAATAAAAAAGAGCCGCCGAATAACAGCAGCTCATTTATATATTTTAGGGTCATTTGTTCTCCCAATCAGATAGTCCACGGATACATTGAAATAATCTGCAATCCGTATTAGCTCTGTAATCCCCGGCCGTGCCGGTGGCAGATACAGCGAGGGCGTAGCGTGTGCAGCGGTCGATAGCTGACGAAGTCGCTCCGTCGACAAGGAAGATATCGGGAACCGCAAACGGCAAGGTGGATCCACACGACAATCAATACATAAAGAAAACCCTCAACCATTTGGTTGAGGGTTTTATGTTGGCATTACCTATTTTCACGGCCAGTCACCCGGCAACTATCGTCGGCGTACGTGTGCTTAACTTCTGTGTTCGGGATGGGAACAGGTGGACCCACATGACAATCAACACAAACTTATTAACTTGGTGACCCATACCGGATTCGAACCGATGTTAACGGCGTGAGAGGCCGCTGTCTTAACCACTTGACCAATGGGCCATTGGTGCACCTTCACGGACTCGAACCGGGGACCCACTGATTAAGAGTCAGTTGCTCTACCAACT
>JAZKXS010000171.1:0-5547 GCA_045611745.1 Faecousia sp. | reverse complement strand
GCCATATTTTCGTCGTAAAAGTCCTCCACCAGAACCTTCGTCATACCCTTTTCCATTTTGTGGATATTGGCAGTGAGGATATCTCCAAGCTGGCGCAATCGCTCCCGACCATAGGTCTCCTGCAATTCCTTTTCCTGAATTGCCAGTTTGCGCTGCAAGCGCTGGCAAAGATTTTGCACCGTCTTTCGGACGGCCTGACTTTTCTGCGCCATAGCTTCCTTTTTGTCTTTTTGGCTGTAAAACCCGTCTAAAAGGGCGCAAAAGCTCTCTTTTTGGCTGTATTTTCCGTACTGCGTCAAGGGACAAAAGGCGTATTGCTTGGGTGTGCCGTCCGGAGTTTCATAGACGCAGGGCACAGGATTTTGCAGATACTTCTCAAAAAATTCCCCAACGCCCTCTGCGATCGGCAAAAGCGCTTGTCCCTCCAATCGGGCATCGGTTTCCCCGGCAGCATACAGCGCGGCCTCCCGGCAGACAAGGGGCGAAAGACCGCCGAAGCTGTCCATCAATCGGTCGCAAAGCAAGTCCGCACCGGGAGCTTGCAGAACTTCCAGGATGTCCTCTTTTGTGGCCAAAAGCAGGTCTTTTTTGTCCATAGGCGCAGGCTTTTGATAGTAAAGTCCCGGCAGCGCCGGACGTCCCGATGCCGTATCCAGACCCACACGACGCAGGCAATCTAAAATTCTGCCCTCTTTGTCCACAAGGTACAAATTGCAGGTTCTGCCCATCAGCTCCGCAATGAGGGATTTTTCCGTAGGGTCACCCATTTCGTCAATGCAGTCGAAGGTGAACTTCGCCCAGCGCTCCATAGGAAGCTGGTCAATTTTTGTCAATCTGCCGCCGGACAGGTGCTTTCTAAGGAGCATACAAAACATCGGCGGCTGCGCCGGGTTTTCCATAGCCTGCTGGGTGAAATGCAGCCGGGGCGCAGTGGGAGAAATGGCAAAAAGCAGTTTTTGTCGCCCGGTTGGGGTCTTTAAAAGCAAAAGCACCGTATCCCGAGTAGGCTGGTGGATTTTTTCGATGCGGCTGCCAATGGCCGTATCCCGGATCTCTCCCAAAACTGCCCGGAGAAAAAAGGAATCAAACGCCATTGTCTTCCTCCATTCCCAAGCGGAACAGCCGGTTGAGCCGTTCGGTTCTTCCCATTAAATACAGTGCGCCAAAAAGCGCCTCTAAGCCGGTAGCTTTTGCATACTCCTGGGGCGTGGCGGACTTGGGCGCAGCGTGGGTGTGGGCATTTTTGCCACGACGGAAAAAGTCCTGTTCTTCCTCCGTTAAGTGAGGAAGCAATCTTTCCGCAACCTTTGCCTGATAGGCAGCATTGACCATTTTTATGGCGTTTTTGTGGAGGTTAATGACCTTTTTTCCGCCTTTATCGCATAGATATGCCCGGCACAAAAGTTCATAAACGCCGTCCCCTATATGGGCAAGCCCCAGGCTGGAAATTTCCTTCACCTGTATATCTGTCATTGTCATTGCAAAATAATTTTCCATAAAGCCTCCAAGTGGGCATACGTTTTCTTAATAGTAGCAGAAACCTCTACCGCTGTCAAATTTCATCATTGAATTTTTTTGATTTTTGCTATATATTATAACTACCTAAAAAGAAAGAGGTGCTTTATTATGATCGGCTCCGGTCTTAAAAAATTCGCCCTTGCAAACGGACTTTCCGTCGATGGCGGTGTTGGCTACGGCAATCTCCGTGGTTTTCAGGCTACCCTCTCCGAGGGAAGCGGCTATAAGCAGTTTGTGATCAACACAAAATTCCCGGATGTAGAAAAACTGAACGCTTTGCAAGCAACCCTTAACAGCGTAAATCTGCAAAAGGATTACCGTATCCAGAGAATTTCCTTTGCCCCTAACGGCATCGTTATCGTTTTCTTGGATAACCCCGGCACAATGAAGAAAATCGAGGCATTTACCGACTGGTTCTTCCCTCTGCTGACCGAGGCGGAGGCTTTTGGCGCAGATATTTGCCCGGAATGTGGTCAGGCGCTAAACGGCCAAGGTGTGTGGCGCAAGGTATCCGGTATTGCCGGCTGTTACCATACGGACTGTGCCGCAAAGCTCTCTCAGGAGCTCCTTGACGAAAAAGAGGCAAAGGAGCAGGCCGATAACGGTACATATGTCAGTGGCGCTATGGGTGCGCTCATTGGTGCGCTGATCGGCGCTGTTGTCTGGGCGCTGGTTCTGCGTGCCGGTTATGTCGCCTCTCTTGTGGGTCTGCTGATTGCTTTCCTTGCCGACAAGGGCTATGACCTTTTGAAAGGTCGTCAGGGAAAGGGCAAAATTGTCGCCCTCGTTGTTTCCGTTATTGTGGGTGTTATTGGCGGCACGATCCTTGCAGAATTTATGGAAATTACAGATACCCTTAATCAAGGATACTATTTCCCCGGTGCGCCTTCCGATAATGTTTTGGACATTTTCCTCCATCTAATGGCGGAAGAAGCAGAATACGCTTCTTCAGTCTATGCAAACTGCGGGCAAGGTCTGCTGTTTGCCGCATTGGGTGTGGTATTCTTCATTATGCAGGCCGCTAAAAAAGTAACTTCTCCCAAGATGACCGATTTGAAATAATACAAACGCCTGCTGCCAAATTTGCAGCAGGCGCCTTTTATGCCTTTTCCAAAACAATGGCCGTGCGGCTGGGCAGATAAAGGAGCAGACCTGTTTGTCCGTCTTTATCTGTGGTTTCGTAGGTCTGGTGATGGATGCGGCCAAAGCCGCCAAAGCAGAAATCGTCCGTTGACAAAACCACTTTGTATGCGCCTTTTTCCGGCACAGGCACAAATACGCCCGTATAGCTTTCCGTGGGGTGGAAATTAAAGACAAAGATGCCTGCGCCCTTTTGGTAGGCTAGCCATTTCTTTTCATTTTCCACATAAAGCTGGCGGTCTGTGCCGGTAAAGGTTCTTTGCCGCTTGCCCAGCGTCACCATTGCTTTTTCAAAATTTTTCAGGTATTCGTATCGCAAATTCGGGTCATCTGCCAAGCTCCACTGCCGGCGGCAGTAATGATAGCTCCAGCCGTTCCCCTCCCGGGGAAAATCGATCCATTCCGGGTGGCCGAATTCGTTGCCCATAAAGGTCAGATATCCTTGGCCGCCCAAGCTCATTGTCAGCAGTCGCAGCATTTTATGCAGCGCCATGCCTCGGTCAATAACAGGGTTTTGGCTGCTTTTTTCCATACCCCAGTACATTTCCTTGTCACACAGGCGGAACATAATGGTCTTATCCCCCACCAGCGCCTGGTCGTGGGATTCGCAGTAGCCGATGACCTTTTCCTTGGGCCTGCGGCTGGTAAGCTCATAATAAATGCGGAAAAGATCCCAATTTTCATCGGAAACTTCCTTTAATAGCTTTATCCACATATCCGGCTGACCCATGGCAAGGCGGTAATCAAAGCCTACGCCGCCCCACGCAATCGGCAGCGCCAGGCCTGGCAGCGCCGAAGTGTCCTCTGCAATGGTGATGGCGTTTTTATTTACTTCCCGTGTCAGAAGGTTGGCAAGCTGAAGATAAGTGACCGCTTCCAAGTCCGTATTCATGGAAAAATAGCTGTCGTAATTTGTAAATGCGCTGCCAAGGCCGTGGTCACGGTAGAGCATAGAGGTAACGCCATCGAAACGGAAACCATCAAAATGGTATTCCTCCAGCCAATATTTTAAGTTGGACAGCAGGAAATGGAGAACCTCCGGCTTGCCATAATTAAAGCACTTTGTTCCCCACGCCGGGTGCTCTCCACGGGCGCCTTCGTGGAAAAACTGGTAAGACGTTCCGTCAAATTCGTTAATGCCCTCCCGGGTGTTTTTGCAGGCGTGGGAATGTACCACATCCAAAAGGACGGAGATTCCCAGCTTATGGGCGGTATTGATCAGTTCTTTCAGCTCCTCCGGTGTACCGAAACGGGAGGATGCGGCAAAGAAATTGGTGACCTGATAGCCAAAAGAAGCATAGTAGGGATGCTCCATTACCGCCATAATTTGCAGCGTATTATAGCCAAGCCTGTGAATACGGGGCAGGACATTTTCCGTAAATTCCCGGTAAGAGCCCAGTTTTCCTTCCTCTTGGGCCATACCGATATGACATTCGTAGATAAAAAGCCGCTTTTTGGGTTTGAAGCCTGCATCTGTCCAGGCAAAGGGCTTCTCGTCCCAAATCACGCCGTGCCAGCTATAATCTTTGGGGTCTTGCTCTACACGGTGGATATAAAGGGGGATTCGCTCCAGCTCCTGTCCGGAAACACAAACAAGGGTCATCACCCGGGTGCCGGTCTTTAACGTGTCTTTTCCGGGGATAAACAGCTCAAAAATACCGTTTTCTTTCTTTTCCATTGGGTAGGCATACCGCTCCCAAGCGCAAAAATCGCCGGTCAGGTACAGCTTGTCCGCACCGGGCGCCCATTCCCGGTAATACCAGCCGTCCGTTGTTTTATGGAAGCCGAAATATAGGTGGCCGGTGGCAAAATCACTGAGGCTTTGCCCCTCAGGTAGGAGCATATCAAGGGTTTCCTCCAGCCGCTTTTGACGCAGAAGGATGTCTTTGCGATAATTTTTCAGCAAGGGATCCAAAGAAAATATTTTCATATCCATTCCTCCTTTGCGTTACTATATCCAGTTTATTCTGAAATCTGCCCCCTGTCAAGGAAAAAAGCCGCCAACCGTCAAAATGCATTTATAGCATTAAATATGAAAAGCGGTGGAAAACCACCGCTTTTTGCAATTATTGTAAATCCTTGCCGGCAAAGTAGCGCTTCATCGGCACATACAAAAGGGCAGCCGCCGCCAGCGCCAACAGAGCGCAGGGCAGCATATAAGAGCCGTTATAAACAAGAGAATACAGCTCCGCGCCGTCAAAAGTGCCGATGCCGGGAATATTCGTAGGCTCGTAAATCCGGTAAATGGTCACGCCGCTGATATAGTGGACGATAAATCTACCCAAATTGCCCAGCACAATGCCGGGGAAAATGCCCCACGCCTTGCCACGGAACAAACCGGCAAGACCCAAGGGGGTAAAGGCCACTAAGTAGTCCAGCAGCATAGACTGCCAGCCCCAGGCATAGCCGCCGTCAAAGAGCATCTGGAGCAGGCCGAATAAGAAGCCGATGGCAAGGCCTCTGCCGACACCCCAACGGACAGCATATAGTGCGATTGGGAACGCCGCCAAGGTGATCGATCCGCCGTTTGGCCAGCCGGGAAACAGCTTAATGTAGCTCAGGATCTGGGCAAGGGCGAGGAGTACTGCGCCTTCACACAGCGCCCGTACCCGCAAGTGGGTTTTGTTTGGGTTGTTTTTCATAAAATGCCTTCCTTTCTGCGGTCTTTCGCCGCTATGCGTAAGCAGAAATTCCATAAAGGAATTTTTTATGCTTACGCACAAAAAATTATCGCATTGCAAACCGTCTGGGTGCAATGCGATACCAAGGCATCTCATATGTGCATCTTTCCCTCCGACGGTACTAACCGTATCAGGTTCACGGGTCATGGCTACCAAGCCAAATCTCAGCCGAATGCATCCGGCTCCCCGAAGACTATTTGTTCTGCGA
>JAZKXS010000170.1:0-7421 GCA_045611745.1 Faecousia sp. | reverse complement strand
AAATAGCTTCGGGGCGGATTATGCTTACACCGTCGATGGCGGCCCGGTAGGGGGGCTGGAGTACGAGAACTTTAATGCCGCCGGCGCAAAGGTCACAGTTCGTGGCCTTAACATCCATCCCGGTGGCGCAAAAAACAAGATGGTAAACTCCCAGCTTATTGCGATGGAATACAATGCTCTGCTGCCGACTGCCCAGCGTCCGGAGCATACGAGTGGCTACGAGGGCTTTATCCACTTGACGGACATGCAGGGCCGGGTAGAAGAAAGCGTACTGCGCTACATTATTCGTGACCACGATATGGGGAAATTTGAGGAAAAGAAGGCGGTTATGGCAGCAGCCGGGGAGTTCCTCAATAAAAAGTACGGCGCAGGCACAGTAGATGTCCAGCTTCGGGACAGCTACTTTAATATGAAAGAGAAGATCATCCCCTGCATGTATATTATTGATCGGGCAAAAAAAGCAATGGAGAAGGTAGGAATGACACCTCGCACCATTCCTATTCGGGGTGGTACGGATGGCGCAAGACTTTCCTTTATGGGTCTGCCCTGTCCGAATCTCTGCACCGGTGGCGAAAATTATCACGGTCGCTTTGAGTATATCCCGGTAGAGGATATGGAAAAGTGCGTAGAGCTGCTGGTAGAAATCATAAAGATGTAATAAAAAGCCTCCCCTTACACAGGGGAGGCTTTTTTATTCTTCTACTGGGGTTTCTTCTGTGGCAGGTTCTTCTGCAACGGGTGGGTTAATAATTGCCATCATTTCTTCACCGGTAATGGTTTCCTTTTCCAAAAGCAAACTGGAAATCTGATCCAAAAGGCCACGGTTATCCCGCAGAGTCTGCTTGGCATCCTCATAGCATTGGGAAAGAAGTTTTTTAACCTCTTGGTCTACAATGGCGGAGGTGTCGTTGGAGCAGTCCATATAGCTGCGACCGTCCAAATATTGATGCTCGATGGCAGCAGAGGTCATAAGACCAAGCTCCTCGTTCATACCATACAGGCTGACCATTTTACGGGCGAGGGCGGTGGCTCTTTGCAGGTCGTTGGCAGCGCCCGTTGTCTGAGTGTTAAAGACGACATCTTCGGCAGCTCTGCCGCCAACCAGGGAGCGGATCTGCGCCATCAGCTCGTCTTTTGTGGAGAGGAATTTTTCTTCCTCGGGGAGGTACAGGGTATAACCCAGCGCACCTTCGGTGTGAGGAACGATGGTGATTTTTGTTACGGGGGTTTCTTGCTTATCCAGGGCGGAAATCAGGGCGTGACCTACCTCGTGGCAGGCGACCAGGCGTTTTTCCTTGTCGCTGAGGACGGTGTTCTTCTTTTCTGCGCCGGCGATCACCGTTTCAAAGGAGACAAGCAGATCCTCTTGGGTCACGGCCTTGCGACCTTGACGGACAGCGCGCAGAGCGGCCTCGTTTACAAGGTTTGCCAGATCTGCACCTACTGCGCCGGCAGTTGCCTGGGCGATTTTCTTCAAGTCTACATCTTCTGCAAGACGGATTTTCCGAGTGTGAACCTTCAAGGTGTCCAACCGGCCTTGCAGGTTGGGATTATCTACTACGATCCGACGGTCAAAACGACCGGGACGGAGGAGCGCCTTATCCAAAATCTCCGGGCGGTTGGTGGCGGCAAGACAGACGATGCCCTTAGAGGAATCAAAACCGTCAATTTCACCCAGAAGCTGATTGAGGGTCTGCTCATTTTCAGAATGGCTGCCGTATCGGGAGTCACGGCTGCGGCCAACAGCATCAATTTCGTCAATGAAAATAATACAGGGGGCAACCTTGGCTGCTTGCTGGAAAAGATCCCGGACACGGCTGGCGCCTACGCCCACAAACATCTCCACAAAGTCAGAGCCGGAGATGGAGAAGAAAGGTACGTTGGCTTCACCGGCAACAGCTTTTGCAAGGAGGGTCTTACCTGTACCGGGAGAACCTACCAGCAGTGCGCCCTTCGGCAGCTTGGCGCCGATCTCGGTGTATTTTTGGGGATTGTGGAGAAAATCAATGATTTCCTGCAGAGATTCCTTGGCTTCATCCTGACCGGCAACATCCTTAAAAGTAACGCCGGTCTTTTTCTCCATATAGACCTTGGCTTTGCTGGCGCCGATGCTGCCCATACCGCCGCCACCCATTCGCTTGGTCAGACCGTTCATAAGGAAGAACATAAGACCGATGCTGACGGCATAGCCGAGGATCATAATGATGGTGGAATTGTCCTCTAATATCTGGTATGTGACGGGAATGCCCTTTGCATCCAATTCTTTGGCAAGAGAGAGGACATCACCGGATGGCAGACCGGTAAAGTAAGCTTTTCTTTCCTTTTCAGGCTTGGCAGCTTCTTCCTTGGTCAAGTAATATATCCGGTCATAGTGAAGTTCTACCTCGGAAATTTCACCGTTATTTACGGATTCCATAAATTCCGAGAAAGTGGTTTTTTTGTATTGGCTGTCTGACAGCATATTTGCGATGAGGCTGATGCCGAAAATTACCAGCACAGAAAACAGCAAAATAGACAGCTTGCTCTTTGGCCGCTTGCCGTCTTGTTCCGGTGGGCGGTTATTGCGTTGCTCCATATAGAAATCCCTCCTTCGGGAATGTGTATTTTTAATTATTTTACCACAAAACATATGCATCTGCAACGCAAACAGAAGGATTTTGGGTAAATTTTCTGTGAACTTATGACTAAGATATGAAAAAAACGGCTTTTATAAAAAATTGGTGTTGTAGCTTAGGGGAAATTCTGCTACAATAGAGAAAATGCGTACCCATCAAGGAGTGTCACTATGAAAGCGGAAAAGGGAAATAAAAGACAATTCACACCCAAAAAGCAGTTTGCGCCCGTATATGATGCAGAGGAAAACGAAGGCCAGTTAGAGGGCCGAAATGCCTTGCAGGAGGCGCTGCGCAGCGGACGAACCATTGATAAGGTATTTATTGCTTCCGGCGAGACCGACCGGGCGTTGCAGCGACTGGCGGCAGAGGCAAAGGATGCCGGTGCGGTGGTTGTTCCTGTGGACCGTCGGAAATTGGATATGATGAGTACCACCCGCGCCCATCAGGGTGTGATCGCTTTGGCGGCGGCAAGAGAATATTTTTCTGTGGACGATATTTTGCAGGAAGCGGCAGATCGGGGGGAAAATGCGCTGATTATTATCTGCGACGAGCTGACTGACCCCCATAACTTAGGCGCGATCATTCGGACAGCGGAATGTGCCGGCGCCCACGGTGTAATTATTCCCAAGCGCCGCAGTGTAGGTCTTACGGCTGTGGTCGCAAAGGCTTCTGCCGGCGCTATTGAGCATATGAAGGTGGCAAGAGTAACCAATCTCAATGCTACCATTGAGGAACTGAAGGAAAAAGGCGTTTGGATATTTGGCACAGCTGCCGAGGGTTCTATTCCGATGTATGAAGCAGACCTGACCGGCCCCACGGCCATTGTTGTTGGTTCCGAGGGTGAGGGAATGGGTCGCCTTGTGCAGAAAAATTGCGATGTAACTGTCCATATTCCTATGAAGGGAAAGATCACTTCTCTCAATGCATCTGTGGCCGCATCGGTGCTTCTATACGAAGCGGTTCGGCAAAGGAGGTAAACCATGTCTGAAAAAGACGAACTGAATTTAGAGCTGGAGGATATCATCCGGGAATTCAGTGAAAAGACTACCGAGGAAGATCAAGTGCAGCCGGAGGAAATGGAAGACACCATTCCCTTGGACGATTTGATCGAAGCCTGCGCCCAGCCTGTGGCAGCGGATGAAACGGTGGAATTTACACCGGTGGAAACCGAGACCACACGGCGCTTTGAAGCATTGGGTGAGGATACGAAGGCTTTTGCGGCAGTAGAGGATGATACCCAGACCTTTGTCCCAAGTGCTGAAATGCCCTCGCTGGAGGACACAATGACCTTGGGTCAGGAGAAGAAAGAGCCGGAAATCAAACGACTTCACACGCCCTTTCGGGTTATGCGCAGAAAGATCGTGGAAGGCCCGGAACGGCAGTATTATGCCCTTCGGGAAAAGGGCATCGCCAAGCTTCAGACGGTGCTGCTGCTGAGCTTTTTGGTGGCGGTAGTTTCTGTGGGTACGACGGTGCTTAACGGCATGGGCTATGTTTCTGAAGATCGGATACGACTAATGATCTTCGGTCAGATCCTGATGCTGCTGTTTTCCGCATTTTTAGGGGCATTTCAGCTGGTGGACGGTTTATTTTTGCTGTTTAAGCTGCGTTTTCGTCCCAATACACTATTGTTTTTCACCTTTATTTTTTGCTGTGTGGACGGCATTTTCTGTCTGCAAACATTGACAGTTCCTTGCTGCAGCGTGTTCTGTGTTCAGATGTTTATGTCTCTATGGGGTACGTGTATGCAAAGAAAAACCGATACTTGCCGTACCGACACAATGCGCAGCGCAAAAATGCTTTCCGGTATTGCTGCCAAGGAAAATTATGCGGACGGCTTGAAGGGCTTTTTGCGCTGTGAAGGCGACGTAGACGATTTTATGAATACTTACGGCAAGGACGGCGCACCGGAAAAGACGCTGGGTGTGTACTGCTTCGTTGCATTTTTGGTGTCCTTAGGTGTGGGCGGCGCTGTTTGCGCTTTGGAAAGCGTGGCACTTGGCGTGCAGGTTTGCGCAGCTGCGCTTTTGACGGCTATGCCGGCAACCATGCTCATTACTCTGGAAAGACCGACCCGACTGCTGGAAAGAAAGTTCTATAAGTTAGGCGTGGTGCTATGCGGCTGGCAGGGCATCAAAGGCCTTTGCGGAAATGCTGTATTTCCCATTACCCATGAGGATATTTTCCCCAAGGGAACGGTGAAGCTCAATGGCGTAAAATTTTATGGGGATATGGACCCGGCAACGGTAATCGGCTATGCCGCTACGGTGGTTGCCCGGGAAGAGGGTAGCCTTGTTCCTGTTTTTGAGGAGCTGAAGGAAAGCTACAACATTGCCCATTACGAATTAGAGAGCTTTAAGCACTATGCCGGCGGCATTGGCGGCGGTGTAGAAGGGACTGTGGTTTTGGTTGGCACATTGCCTATGCTCAAAGCCCTCAATGTGGAAATCCCGGAAGATGTACGCCTGACCAGCGGTGTGGGCGTGGCGGTGGATGGGAAATTTAGCTGTCTTGTGGCGGTGAATTATGAACGCACCCGTCCGGCAGCCCACGGCCTGCGTGTTCTGTGCGGTTACAGCAGATTAAAGCCCATACTCATCTCCAATGACCTTGTGCTTACCGGTGCATTTCTTAAGAAGAAGTTTGGTGTTCGTCCAAAGAAGATCCGTCGACCTGAGCCGGAGGAACGCAATGCACTAAACGAAGTGGCAGCCGGTCCGGAGGATCGGGTACTGGCCCTTTCTGTGCGCCCGTCATTAGCAGCATACGGCTACATAATTGCCGGCGCCCGGGCGCTGCGCAATGCCATCGCTTTTGGCGTTGTGGTGCATATACTTGGCGGCGCATTAGGACTCGCTGCAGTGTCTGTATTGGCTTTTATCGGTGAAACGGCATTGCTCTCACCAATGAATTTGCTCCTATATCAGGCCGTTTGGATGATTCCCGGTCTGCTGATGACCGAGTGGACAAGATCAATATAAGAAAAAATCTCTCTTAGGCGCACAGCTTGAGAGGGATTTTCTTATTCCCAAAAACATAGGGTGTTTTCAGTAGAAAAACAGATGTATTTGTGTGGGTTTACAGGGAAAAAGGCGCATTTTTCTAAACTTAGAGAAAATTTGCATTTTTACCAAAAAAACAATTGAAATACCAAGGCGTTTCGTGTATAATTACCTTAATGTGGTCTACGACCATAACGTAAGAAGGAGAATGACAATTATGCACACTGCAAATTCTATTCGCAACATCTGCTTGCTGGGCCATAGTGGCAGCGGCAAGACCGCTTTGGCGGAGAGCTTACTTTATATGACCGGAGCTATTGACCGTATCGGTAAAAATGCCGACGGCAATACGGTTTGTGACTTTGATCCCCAGGAGATTCTCCGCAATATTTCTTTTTCTACTGCCGTTGTCCCCTTGATATATAAGAACGTTAAAATTAACATTTTAGATACCCCCGGCGCATTTGACTTTGCCGGCGCCACTGTGGAAGCCCTCCGTGCAGCGGATGCAGCTATTCTGGTTATTTCTGCCAAGGACGGCATTACTGTCGGCTTTGAGAAGGCATGGAAGTACTGTGAAGAGCGGAATATGCCCCGCTTCGTCTATATTTCCAAGGTAGACGAGGATAATTCGGACTATAATGCCACTTTCGATGCGCTGCGTGAAAAGTACGGCAATAAGATCGCACCCGTAGTCGTTCCCATTTGGGACGGCAATCGCAAGGTTACAGGCATCATCGACGTACTCAACAAGCGCGCTTACGAGATGCAGAATCTGAAGCGTGTGGAGATTTCTGTTCCCGAGGGCAAGGAAGATGTCATTTCTGACTTTAACTATGCGCTTATGGAAGCTGTTGCAGAAACCGACGAAGAACTGATGGACAAGTTCTTTAATGAAGAGCCCTTTACTTATGCAGAAATGATCAAGGGCATGCACCAGGGCGTTAAGGAACTGAGCCTGTTCCCGGTTCTGTGCGGTTCCGGTATGACATGCCTGGGCAGCCTGATGCTGATGGATCATATCATCGATCTGCTTCCCAACCCCATTGAGGGCAACTACCACAAGGCAACCTTGGCTGACGGAACGACCGAGGAATTTGTTGTTTCTCCCGGCGGCGTTCCCTCTGCATTTGTTTGGAAGACCGTTTCTGATCAGTACGGCAAGTATTCCTTCGTGAAGGTTCTCTCCGGCACGATCAACTCGGATACGGCTCTCGTTAATGCCCGTACCGGTGAGACCGAGAAGCTGGGTCGTCTTTACGCTATGTGCGGCAAGAAGGCCACCGAGGTCAAGGAGCTTTCCTGTGGTGATATCGGCGCCATCGGCAAGATGGACAAGGTAAAGACCGGTGATACTCTGTGCGACAGCCGTAAGGTCGTATCCCTCAAGGGTCTGCCTTATGCGCCTGCTTGCTACTCCATGGCTATTTATCCCAAGACCAAGGGTCAGGAAGATAAGGTTGCTGCAGGTCTGAACCGCCTCAATGAAGAAGATCCTTCTTTCAAGGTGGTCAACAATGCAGAAACCAAGCAGGTTGTTATTTCCGGCGCCGGCGATCAGCAGCTTGACGTGCTGGTGGCAAAGCTTAAGAGCCGCTTCGGTGTAGATGCCTATTTGGATACCGCTAAGGTAGCTTACCGTGAAAAGATCAAGAAGATGGTCCAGGCTCACGGCCGTCACAAGAAGCAGACCGGTGGTTCCGGCCAGTTCGGTGACGTTTGGGTTCGCTTTGAGCCGCAGGAGGAGCAGGACGAAATGATCTTTGCCGAGGAAGTTTTCGGTGGCTCTGTTCCCAAGAACTTC
>JAZKXS010000169.1:0-8310 GCA_045611745.1 Faecousia sp. | reverse complement strand
TTTAATTTTCCTGCACACTGCTACAAATGCACATGGAAGCAGGACGCTGAGTAAACAACAAATCACAAAAACCGGTAAAATCGGAAGATGGAGCTTGTTGTAGAGAATAACCCCGACAAATCCACAGCAGAACGGTTGATGGAGAAGATAAATATTGTAGGATTGTGTTCCGCAATAAAGGAGGGGCGTGCAGCTTGTCAGCCTGCAGGCCAGGCGAAGAATACTGAGAATAACGAACATGTTGGTAACCAACTTGCAGAAAGCAAACACCGACGGCTGATTCAAAATTCCCAAATCATAATGAAGGGCTTGTAATGCGCAATACCCCAGCAAAAAGAGCCAGCCGACAATGCCGGTTGCGTAGATTGCTTTACATTTGGTTGACAGCAATTTCTGACAGGAAACAAGAACAATACCAGCCGCAAAATAGATGGTATACTGAAATATCCGCTCTAAAACAATTGGCAAGTTGAAAAATATCTGAAGCACATACAGGATCAACGAATATATAGCAAAATAAAGGTTGCTCCGGGCAACGCCGGGAAACCGTCGGAAATAAAGAAAAGCAATAATTGAAACAAGATACAATACCCAAAGATACCATAAATGGGCAGCATATGGGTTCTCCCACAAGGCAGTCAGCAACAGATACTTCAGGTAGGGATATATCTGATACCCCGCAGCCGAAAGAGCCTCCTGAAAAACAGGGACTTGATACGCCACAAAAAAACATGCATAAATGACCGTTCCGTAGGAAAGAATCGGAACGATCTGGCTTATGGTTTTCTTTTTGAGAAATCGTAACGGATCGTTTATATATTTACTGTAAGAGATACCGAAAGTAAAACCGGAAATCACGAAAAAAAGCGGCATATGGATGAAATAAATCGACTGATATACAAATTCGCAAAAATCACTGACAATCCGCATCTCGTCCCGAAAGCCATGACCCAGGATTACCAAAATAATTCCAATACCTTTTGCCACATCCAGAAATTCCAACCGTTGATTTGTCTGTCTAGCATTCATTTTACATTCGCTCCCGGCAGATATTTTTATGCTGTAAATTATATGGTCTGTTAAATTTCCTGTCAATAACATTTTGTGTTCGCCTATCTCAAACTTAGCAGGTATGGTAACATAGGCAATTCCATTTTGGCAGATCGGCGAGCGTTATCCACTTTTTTATCCACTTTGGGTGGCTGGGTGCAAAAAAGGAGGCCTGAGCAGTTGCTCAGACCTTCCAAAGAGGAGCTATTTTCTTACTTGAAGTAGCGCTCCAGCATACCCTTCAGGGCGACGCCGTGGCGAGCCTCGTCACGAGCCATCTCATGGACGGTGTCGTGGATGGCGTCCAGGCCGTTCTTCTTGGCGCAGGCGGCCAGGTCGAACTTGCCGGCGGTAGCGCCAAACTCGCAGTCAACACGCCATGCCAGGTTATCCTTGGTGGTAGCTTTCATATTGGGCTCTAAGGTGCTGCCCAGCAGCTCTGCAAACTTAGCAGCGTGCTCAGCCTCTTCCCAAGCTGCCTTTTCCCAGTACAGGCCGATTTCAGGGTAGCCTTCACGGTGAGCGATGCGAGCCATGCACAGGTACATACCGACCTCGCTGCACTCGCCGTTGAAGTTAGCAAAGAGCTGCTCCTTGATATACGCCTTGTCCTCGGCAGAAATGTCAGGGTTGTTTTCTACAGTCTTGCTGAAAACACCGAACTCGTGCTCAGCAGCCAGCTTCATCTCGCCCTTCTGCTCCACGAACTTGGAAGCAGGAACCTTACATACGGGGCAGCGGAACTCAGCGTCCAGCTCCTCGGCAGTGTGAACATAACCACAAACAGAACATACAAACTTTTTCATAACTTTTTTCCTCCAAAATTTTAATTTTATTATTTTACACAGTTTTTACAAGTTCCGACGAAGCTCAGGTGATACATATTTACCTTGCCGCCGGTGCCGTTTTCTACGGCCTGGGATAATTGCGCCGGTGCTTCCACCTCAGGCAGATCCAGTACACTGCCACATTCGCTACAAATAAAATGTACATGGGGCGAAACATTTCCGTCAAACCGCTCGATGCCTTTTACTGTGCCTATGCTCTGCGCCAAGCCCTGATTTTGAAAAAGCGCAAGATTGCGATAGACCGTAGCAAGAGAAATATCCGGACAGTCCTTTTTAACGCCCATATACACCATCTCAGCTGAGGGGTGTTCATCGGTTGCCTGAAGGTAAGCAAGGATCGCATTGCGCTTTCTGAATTGCTTTTGCGTCTCCATTTGTTTACCTCCTAAATAAGAATGGTTCTTATTTACATTTAGAATATAACACGGTTTTTTTATTTTGTCAACACTTTTTTTAAATTTTTTTCAAAATAAAAAATTGCGGCTATTTTTATCTATATTTATTATTTAATAATGTATAAGCCAAAAAAAGCTTGTTTTTTCCACAAATCTGTGATAAAATTTACGGTGAAAAGGTATGCCTATTTTTAAGAATTTCACGGCAATTTTAAAAAAGAGAAAGGAGCCGATTTTATGTATTCTTCTGCCTATGTATGGGCAAAAATCCTGCATTATCTGGAAGAACGCCTGAGCAGCACTATTATTTCCGGCTGGTTTGATGATGCGGAGGTAGTTGAGCTTACCGGCGAGCATCTTGTTATTCACACCCCCTCTGAATTCCACCGGGATATGATCATAAAGAAGACATCGGATATGATCAATGAAGCTTTGCGGGAAATTTTTGATTCCAACGCTACTTTGTTGGTTTTGGGTGACCGTGAGCTGGAGGTTTACAAGGAAAAGGAGAAAAACGTTCCTCAAATTGCCTTTAACCCCCAATTCTCTTTTGAGAATTTCGTCGTCGGCCCTTCCAACCGTTTTGCCCACAGCGCAGCAAAGGCAGTTACCAACACTCCGGGTCAGGTCTACAATCCCTTGTTTATTTACGGCCCTGCCGGTGTGGGTAAGACCCACCTGTTGTACGCCATTGCCAACGGCATTCGCAAAATAAACCCTGCGGCAAACATTGTATACATCAAGGGCGACCAATTTACCAACGAGCTGATTGCAGCCATCGGCAGCGGTAAAAACATCGAATTCCGCAACAAATATCGGGAAGCTGACCTGTTCCTTATTGATGATATCCAGTTTATTGCCGGTAAGGAGTCCACCCAAGAGGAATTCTTCCATACCTTTAATAAGCTTTACGAGGAGCACAAGCAGATCGTAATGACCTCTGACCGGAAGCCCAGCGATATGTTGACGTTAGAAGATCGGCTGAAAACCCGTTTTGAATGGGGTTTGATTGCAGATATTCAGCCACCGGATTACGAGACCCGTATGGCGATCATCAAAAACAAAGCCGTTTCTTTAGGCCTTGATTTGCCGGACGATGTCTGTAATTACGTTGCTGTGAATGTAACCACCAATGTACGGCAGATCGAAGGTACCGTTAAGAAAATTATGGCGTATCGAGACCTGAATAATATGCCTTTGGATCTCCCTAATGTTTCTCGGGCTATCAGCGATATGTTTAAAAGTGAAGGCAGCTCTCTGCCCACACCCAGCCTGATCATCAGCCAAGTATGTAGGTTCTATTCCATTGATGAAGCGGTTATTCGCAGCAATCAGAGAACAAAGAACGTAGCAGAAGCGCGGCATATTGCCGTTTACCTGATTCGCAAGCTGACCAACCTCAGCCTGCCCGCAATCGGTACAGAGCTTGGAAAAGATCACACGACCATTCTATACTCCGTGGAAAAGATCGAAAAGGCACTGCAAATCGGCGATACCAGCCTGCAAAACACCATTCGGGAAATCACCGCAAACATCAATTCCTGCCTGTGATTCTTTCCACAGGGTCTGTGGAATGTGGAAAGAATTTCTGTGGATAACTTTTATATTTTTTCCCTTTGTTTTTTCTTGTTGAAAAGTTATGAATTTTCCACTTTAGCCTGTGGATAAAAAAGTCGCTTATAATGCGATGTTTTTGAGTTTTCCCCATATATTTTCCCCTACTACTGTTATTACTACAAAATATATACTTTTATATATTTATATTACTATTTTTACAAAAGCGAGGTTTTAACTATGCGGTTTACCTGTGAAAAAAATATGCTCGTTTCTGCATTAAATATTACCGGTCGTGCAGTTGCACCCAAAAGCGCACTGTCTGCACTGGAAGGTATTTTATGTGTCGCATCGGGCGATCTGACATTTACCGGTTACAATATGGAGACTGCCGTCATCTATCGTGTAGATGCTGAAATTACAGAGACAGGAAAATGTATCTTCCCTGCCCGGCTGTTCAGCGACATTATCCGTCGGCTCCCGGAAGGCCCTGTCACTGTTTCCGTAGACGAAAATAACAAAGTTTCTGTTCGTGCAGGTTACTCTTCTTTTAGCATTTCTGCAGAGAGCGCAGAGGATTATCCGGAACTGCCGGATGTAAACGGCGGTCGGAGTGTTTCCTTGCCCCAGAGCGCTTTGAAGGAATTGATTTCCGGTACAATTTTTGCTGTTTCTGAAAATCAAGGCCGCCCCATTCACACCGGTGTAAAGTTTGAGGTGGAGACGGACAAGGTTTCTGCCATTGCCGTAGACGGCTTCCGTCTTGCGCGTCGTACCTACCATGTGGAAGCAGGCACTGCCCTTTCTTTTGTTGTTCCTGCACAGGGTCTTAAAGAAGTGGAAAAAATACTCACCGATAGCGATGGAGAAATTTCCTTTACTTTGGGTGGAAAGCACATTTTGTTCCAGCTTGGGGATGCAACCCTTATTTGCCGTCTGCTGGAAGGCGATTTCCTGGATTGGCGGAAAGTCGTACCCGTTAACGGTCCTATCAAGCTGACGGCAAACGTTGGAGATTTGGCATCTGCTATTGAGCGTGTGGGTCTTGTTGTTTCTGAAAAGTATAAGAGCCCGGTGCGTTGCATTTTCTCTGAGCAGGTTCTGCAGCTGAAAACCAACACAACCATTGGTGCTGCGGAAGATCGCTGCGTGATTGCAGGTGACGGCAAGGATCTGGAAATTGGCTTTAATGTTCGTTATCTTGCAGATGCGCTGCGTGTGATCCCCAGTGAAGAAGTGGTGATGGAACTGACCAATGCCCTTAGCCCCATAGTATTCACTTCCGCAGAAGAAAAATATGATTTTGCTTATATGGTTCTGCCTGTAAGAATTAAGAATTGAGTTTATTATGAAGGTTAACGTTAAGAAAAAAGACAATAACATTCCCGTGGTGATCCATACGGAGTTTATTAAATTGCAGGATGCAATGAAATATGCCAATATTGTATACTCCGGTGGCGAAGCGAAGCAGCTGATTCTGGACGGCATGGTAAGTGTAAATGAAGAAATTTGCACCATGCGTGGCAAAAAGCTCTACCCGGGCGATCACTTTGCTTTTGATGGACAGACATATCTGATTTGTATTCATGAAGCTTAATAATATGCAAATCCGGGATTTCCGGAATTATGAGGCGCTTTCTCTGGATTTTTCTCCGGAAGTGAATCTGATCGTAGGAGACAATGCCCAGGGAAAAACCAATTTAATAGAGGCCATCGGCTACTTAGGCTCCGGAAAAAGCTTCCGTACCCAAAAAAGCAGCGAATTGGTGCGAATAGGTACGGATTTTGCGGAAATAAGCGGCAACGTTTTTTCTCAGGAACGGGAGCAGAGCTTGCGTTGGCTTTTGTTTTCCGGCAATCGCCCGAAACAGCTTTTTTGTAACGGCATAAAGAAAAAAACCGCCGGGGAAATAAGCGGTATATTGCAAACGGTACTGTTTTGCCCGGAGGATCTGATGGTCCTGAAAACCGGCGCTGCACCTCGCAGAAGATTGGCAGATATTGCCTTATGCCAACTTCGTCCTAACTACGAAGCAGCGCTGGCGGAATATAATCGGATTTTGGAGCAAAAAAGTCGGATTTTGAAGGATCGGTTTGAAAATCCGGCACTTCTGGAAATTTTACCGGAGTATAATACCCGACTTTGTCAGGTTGGTGCGCTTTTGATTTCTTATCGGGCAAGATTTTTTGAGGGATTAGGAAAAGAGGCATCTGTATACCACAGTCAGTTTTCCGGTGGTCGAGAGGAATTTAGCCTTTCTTATCATACGGTTTCTACGGTGGAAGATCCCTTTGCACCTGTATCTGTTTTGACGGATCGGCTCCAGGCCCATTTGGAGAGTCATTACCGGGCAGAGCTTGAAAGTATGCAATGTCTGACAGGTCCTCATAAAGATGATTTTGATGTGACCCTCAACGGCCTTTCTGTAAAGAATTTTGGTTCACAAGGTCAAGTCCGAACAGCGGCAATCAGCTTAAAGCTTGCCCAAAGAGAGTTGATGAAGCGGGAAAGTGGTGAAACACCCATTTTACTGCTGGATGACGTTCTGTCTGAACTGGATGCAGGACGGCAGGATTTTATATTAAATCAAATTACCGGTGGACAAGTATTTATTACCTGCTGCGAGCCGGGAAGATTTACAAAATTGGGAAAGACCGTAGAAATTTCCCAAGGAAGAATTATTGAAAATTAAAAAGTCAGGAGGACTTTTTATGTCTGAAGAAACAAAAGTAACACAGGAATATGGCGGTGAGCAAATTCAAGTCCTGGAGGGCTTGGAGGCTGTTCGCAAACGCCCTGGTATGTATATCGGTTCTACGTCCAGCTCGGGTCTCCACCATTTGGTGTATGAAATCGTGGACAACTCTATCGACGAGGCGCTGGCCGGTTACTGTGACCATATAAATGTTACCATTAATCCCGGTAACTCCATTACCGTTACGGATAATGGCCGTGGTATCCCTGTAGATATTCAGCCCCAGACCGGCAAGCCTGCTCTGGAGGTTGTATTTACTGTGCTCCACGCCGGTGGTAAATTTGGCGGTGGCGGCTATAAGGTATCCGGTGGTCTCCATGGCGTTGGTGCGTCCGTTGTTAATGCGCTGAGCGAAAGCCTTACTGCACGGGTATTTAAAAATGGCAATATTTATGAAATGAAGTTTGCCCGTGGCCACATTACGCAGGAAATGCGAATTGTCGGCAAAACCGATAAGACCGGTACAGAGGTTACTTTCCAGCCTGACCCGGAGATGTTTGATGATGTAGTCTATTCTTATGAGACACTTCACGAGCGTATGCGTGAGGAAGCTTTCCTGAACGCAGGCCTTTGTATTACCATTTCCGATAACCGCAGCGATGAAATTAAGACGGAAACTATGTGCTATGAAGGTGGTATTCGGGAGTTTGTTTCTTGGACAAATGAGAAAAAGACCGTCATTCACAATGATGTGATCTATATGTCCGGCAGCAAGGGCGATGCATCTGCGGAAATTGCATTGCAGTACCACGACGGTTACAATGAATCCCTCCAATCTTTTGCTAACGATGTCCGCACTCCCGAAGGTGGTATGCACGAGACAGGCTTTAAGACGGCATTGACCAGAGTGCTTAATAACTACGGCATCAAGGTAGGTATTATCAAGGGAGACGACAAGGTTTCCGGTGAGGATTGCCGGGAAGGTATCTCTGCTATTATTTCCGTTAAGCTGACCGATGCCCAATTTGAAGGTCAGACGAAGGCAAAGCTGGGCAATGCCTATATTCGTACGCTGGTTGAACAGGTGGTCGGTGATCAGCTCGCTACCTATTTTGAGGAGCATCCTGCCACAGCTAAGATCATTCTTGAAAAAGCAATGATGGCAAACCGGGCAAGAGAAGCTGCAAGAAAAGCAAGAGAAAATGCCCGGCGTAAGACAGGATTGGAATCCGGCGGTATGCCTGATAAGCTCCAGGACTGCAACGAAAAAGACCCCTCGCTGTGCGAGCTGTACATCGTCGAGGGTGACTCCCCTGCCGGCTCTGCCATCCAGGGCAGAGACTCCCGTTTCCAGGCAATTCTGGCCATGTGGGGTAAAATGCTCAACGTGGAAAAGGCCAGAGAGGATAAGATCTACAGTAATGAGAAGCTTCGCCCCCTGATCGTCGCTTTGGGCGGCGGCATCGGCGAAAACTTCGATGTGGAAAAGCTTCGTTATCACAAGGTCATCATCATGTCCGATGCGGACGTGGACGGCGCTCATATCCGCACGCTGCTTCTGACCTTCTTCTTCCGTTATATGCGGCCTCTGATCGAAAACGGCTATGTGTATTCCGCTGTGCCGCCCCTTTATAAGCTGACCAAGGGCAAGACCGTCCGGGTTGCATATTCCGATGAGCAGCGGGACGCAGTCAGCGCCGAAATGCGGGGCGACAATCCTAACACCAAGATCGAGATCCAGCGCTATAAGGGCCTTGGCGAAATGAA
>JAZKXS010000168.1:0-3271 GCA_045611745.1 Faecousia sp. | reverse complement strand
CAGGGTGTTGTGGTTGACGTTATATACGATGGTGGGCAGATCGTTGCCTGCGGGAGCAGAGATAACGACCTTCTTAGCACCTGCGTCGATGTGAGCCTGTGCCTTAGCCTTGGAAGTGTAGAAACCGGTGCACTCCAGAACTACGTCGACGTCCAGCTCGCCCCAGGGCAGCTCAGCAGCGTTAGCCTTAGCGTAGATGGTGATCTTCTTGCCGTCAACAACGATGTTGTCCTCGCCGGCTTCGACAGTGTGAGTACCAAAAGGAGCAGCGTAAGCGCCCTGAGTGGAGTCATACTTCAGCAGGTGAGCCAGCATAGCGGGAGAGGTCAGGTCGTTGATAGCAACAACTTCGAAACCTTCAGCGCCGAACATCTGACGGAAAGCCAGACGGCCGATACGGCCAAAACCATTAATAGCAACTTTTACAGACATGATAAATTCCTCCGTTTTTATAATTGCTGCATAGCAGCTTTAGAGATATGTTTGCAACAGCCCATAACTGCGCACATAAATTATACAATAAGCTTTGTCAATTGTAAAGTATTCAAATTGTAAAAAAGTGTAATTTTTTGATAGTTATTCTCGGTAATACTTACAAAAAGCCGTAATTTCCTCCTGACTTGCAGAAACGCTGCCTTGATAGAAACCGGGCTTGCCACCACCACGTGCACCCAAGGCGGCAGCCATAGCCATACCCATATTCCTTACGGCAGTTGCCTCCCCGGCAAGGCATAAAGCATAACCCTCTTTGTCCCCTCCGGAAAAGACAGCGGCAACACCGCCGCAAACGTCTGCTATGGCAATCGATAATTCACGTATTTGGGCCGGAGAAAGGCTCTGTTCAAAATGCACTACATTACCACAGCCCCGATACTGTTGCGCAAGGACGGAAAAGCATTTCCGCATAGCTGCAACGGCCCGATACTTTTCTTCTTCCAAAAGCTCGTTCATATGCCGTGCTGCAGCGCCGATTTCCAAGGCTTTGGCGGAAAATGCGGCAGAGACCTGCTTTGCTTGGTTGTAAATGTCCGCCATCATTTTAACAGCTCGACCACCGCAAACCATTTCGATCCGGACGCCTTGGTGAAATTTGACACAGGATAGAAGCTTAACAAATCCAACCTCGCCTGTGTATTTTACGTGAACACCGCAACAGGCGCAAAGATCATAGCCTTTGACGTCAACAATTCGTACCGGCCAGGGAAGCGCTCGCTTGGTACGATAGGGAATAGAGGGCAATTCCTCTGGTGAGGGGATATAGCAGGAAACCGGTACATTCTCCCAAATGGCTTGGTTTACCGCCCACTCCAAAGAGGGCAGATCTTCTGCAGGAATCGGTCCGTCAAAATCTACAGTGAGCACATCTGCGCCAACGTGAAATCCGGAATTGCCATGGCCGTATCGGGCGTGAATGATACCGGAGAGAATATGCTCACCGGTGTGCTGCTGCATCAAATCGAAGCGACGTTCCCAATCGATAGAGCCATTGACAGTAGAGCCAACCGCCAGTGCGTCATCGCAAAGATGAAAAATAATCCCGTCCCTTTCCTGCACATCCAGCACACGCGCATCGCCCAATGTGCCAAGATCGCAGGCTTGTCCGCCGCCCTCCGGATAAAAAGCAGTAGCGCTTAGGGTAACAAGAAAGCCTTTTTCTGTTTCTATGCAATCGGTTACTTGCGCAGAAAAGGTCTGAATATGACTGTCTTCGTAGAATAATCTTTGCATATACAATCTCCCCAAAGTATTTGTGTTATTGTACCATAAAGGATAGGAAATTGTCGAGCGCTTTGGTAGAGATAAGTGCCGTTTTCGTGGTTTTTCTAAGGATATTTCCTGTAAAATAAAGGAAAATTTCCCAAGGAGGACAGGCTATGCAATGCCAGAAATTAAAAACCTATATGGAAACAGGCAGAGTGGTTTTTGTTCCTGCCAAAGCAGTGATGCCAAATCCGGCGCAGCCCAGAAAACATTTTGAGGAAAGTGCCTTGGCAGAATTGACGGAAAGTATCCGACGGCACGGAATTTTGCAGCCACTTTCTGTCCGGCGTGTGGGGACAAACTATGAGCTGATTGCGGGAGAGCGAAGGCTGCGAGCCGGTATACGGGCAGGACTTACGGAAATTCCCTGCATTGTGATGTCTATGGAGGATGAGGAATCCGGCTGGGTGGCGCTGGTGGAAAATTTGCAGCGGCAGGATCTGCACTTTTTGGAAGAAGCCCGGGGGATCGGTGCGCTGATGGAAAGCGGCGGTATGAGTCAGGAGCAGGCCGCTCGGTTTTTGGGGAAAAGCCAAAGTGCGGTGGCAAATAAATTGCGCATTTTGCGCCATAGCCCGGAAATATTGGAGCTTCTGCAAAAATCCGGGCTAACCGAACGGCACGCCAGAGCACTGCTGAAATTAAAGGATGACAGTCAAAAGATAGACGCCATTACAGAAATTCTAAGACTCAATATGAGCGTGGCACAGACGGAAAAATATATAGAAAAATGCCTCTCCGGACAAAAAGAGGCAGAACCAAAGAAAAAATTGGGAACATTTTTAAACGGCATCACCCGATACTTACAAAAAATGCAGGCCCAAGGTGTGCCTGCCATTACAGAGCGCCGGGAAACGGAAAACCAAATCGTGCTGACAATTACCGTACCTAAATAAAAAAGACCGCCATATGGCGGTCTTTTTTATAGCTTTAATTAGCCCTCAGCACGCATCTGAGCGAAGCACTCGCTGCAGAAAACGGGGCGGTCGGACTTGGGCTGGAAGGGAACCTTGGCTTCGCCGCCGCAGCGAGCGCAGGTAGCGGTGAAGAACTCACGGGGGCCACGGGTAGCGTTCTTGCGAGCGTCACGGCAAGCCTTGCAGCGCTGGGGCTCGTTCTGGAAGCCGCGCTCTGCGTAGAACTCCTGCTCACCAGCGGTGAACACGAACTCGTTGCCACACTCTTTGCAAACTAAAGTCTTATCTTCGTACATTGGAAATACCTCTCTTCGGTTTGTTGTTGCCCCGTGAAATCCCAAGTTTACTGTTATAACGCAGGGTAGTTTAATATATGGGCAAGATTGCCACAAGTCGGATTATACACAAATGTGAACATTTTGTCAATGGTTTATGAATGATTTCCTGTACAATTTTAAGCGGTTATGGCGAATATCAAAAGAAGCACCGGAGCAGCAATTTCTGCTCCGGTGTATGTGTCAAATACTGAATTGTGACTGTCCCTCATAGGGAATGTGCAGATGGTCGTAGGCCAGAGCGGTGACACAACGGCC
>JAZKXS010000167.1:0-17509 GCA_045611745.1 Faecousia sp. | reverse complement strand
TACTTCGTAGCCCAGCTGACGCAGCGCATAAGCCATAGTCTCGGTAGCGGGCTGGGAAGTACCGCCGGAGAAGGGAGAAATAGCGGTATCGATGATGTCAACACCGGCTTCGACTGCCTTCAGGTAGGTCATAAAGGCCAGACCTGTGGTGGAGTGGGTGTGCAGGTCGATGGGCAGGTCAACAGCGTCCTTAATAGCGGAAACCAGATCGTAAGCTTCCTTGGGACCCATAATACCGGCCATATCCTTGATGCAGATGGTGGAAGCGCCCATTTCCTTCAGTTCCTTTACCATCTCCACGTACTTTGCCTGGGTATGTACAGGGGAAGTGGTGTAGGAAATGGTACCGGAAGCGATGGCGCCGGCGGAAACAGCGGTTTCCATAGCCACCTTCATATTGTTAACGTCATTCAGGGCGTCAAAAATGCGGATTACGTCAATGCCGTTTTCCACAGCCTTCTTGACGAACAGCTTAACAAAGTCATCGGGGTAGTGGGAATAGCCCAGAACGTTCTGGCCACGCAGCAGCATTTGCAGCTTGGTGTTGGGCATAGCCTTGCGGATCTTACGCAGACGCTCCCACGGATCTTCGTTCAGATACCGCAGACAAACGTCAAAGGTAGCACCGCCCCAGCACTCGGCAGCGTAATAGCCTGCTTTGTCGATGGTGGCGAGCATGGGCTCAAATTTTTCAAAGGGAAGGCGGGTGGCGATCAGGGACTGATTGGCATCCCGCAATACGGTTTCCACAAACTGGACTTTTCTTGCCATAGTTTTGATTCCTCCATTAATTGTTGATCACAGGGCAGGGGTCTGCTCTCGTGAAGTTTGGTTTTCTGACGGGGGCAATCCCCCGCCCTGCAAAAAATAGAAAGTTGGGCAAACAGCCGGGAGAATATCCCCCGGCTGTTTGTAAATAAATTACTTAGTCTTGGGGCCTGCTGCAACCAGAGCCTTACCGGCATCGTTGCCAGTGTACTTAACAAAGTTCTTCTCGAAACGAGCGGCAAGATCCAGAGCCTTGGTCTCCCAAACGGAAGGATCAGCATAAGTATCTCTGGGGTCGAGGATACCGCTGTCTACGCCGGGCAGGCTGGTGGGAACTTCAAAACCGAAGTAAGGAATGGTCTTGGTCTCAGCCTTCAGAATAGAACCGTCGAGAATTGCGTCGATGATGCCACGGGTGTCCTTAATGGAGATACGCTTACCGGTGCCGTTCCAGCCGGTGTTGACCAGATATGCCTTTGCACCGGACTTCTCCATCTTCTTGACCAGCTCTTCACCGTACTTGGTGGGGTGCAGCTCCAAGAAGGCTGCGCCGAAGCAAGCAGAGAAGGTGGGAGTGGGCTCAGTAATACCACGCTCGGTGCCGGCCAGCTTGGAAGTGAAGCCGGAGAGGAAGTAGTACTGGGTCTGCTCGGGGGTCAGAATGGAAACGGGGGGCAGAACGCCGAATGCGTCAGCAGACAGGAAGATAACGTTCTTTGCATCGGGGCCTGCGGAAACAGGACGAACGATGTTCTCAATGTGGTTAATGGGGTAGGAAACACGGGTATTCTCAGTAACGGAGCCGTCAGCGAAGTCGCACTTGCCGCTTTCGTCAACAGTTACGTTCTCCAGCAGAGCGTTGCGGCGGATAGCCTTGTAGATGTCGGGCTCGCTTTCGGGATCCAGGTTGATAACCTTTGCGTAGCAGCCGCCTTCAAAGTTAAATACGCCGTTGTCGTCCCAGCCGTGCTCGTCGTCACCGATCAGCAGTCTCTTGGGGTCGGTGGACAAAGTGGTCTTGCCGGTGCCGGACAGACCGAAGAACAGAGCGGTGTTCTCGCCGTTCATATCGGTGTTAGCAGAGCAGTGCATAGAAGCCATACCGTTCAGCGGCAAGTAGTAGTTCATCATAGAGAACATACCCTTCTTCATTTCACCGCCGTACCAGGTGTTCAGGATAACCTGCTCACGGGAGGTCAGGTTAAAGAGAACTGCAGTCTCGGAGTTGAGGCCCAGCTCCTTGTAGTTTTCAACCTTAGCCTTGGAAGCGTTGTAGATAACAAAGTTGGGCTCAAAGTTCTTCAGCTCCTCTTCGGTGGGAGTGATAAACATATTCTTAACAAAGTGTGCCTGCCAAGCAACTTCCACGATGAAACGGATGGCCATACGGGAGTCGGGGTTGGTGCCGCAGAACAGGTCCATAACGTACAGCTTCTTGTTGCCGGACAGCTGCTTGATAGCCAGCTCCTTGCAGGCATTCCAAGCTTCCACGGAAGCGGGCTTGTTGTCGTTTGCAAACTCGGGAGAGGTCCACCACACGGTGTCCTTAGAAGTATCGTCCATAACGATGAACTTGTCTTTGGGGGAACGGCCGGTGTAGATACCAGTCATAACGTTGACAGCGCCCAGCTCGGTGAGCTGACCCTTGTCAAAACCCTCCAGAGCAGGATCGGTTTCGGCTTCGAAAAGCTGTTCGTAAGTAGGGTTGTAGACAATCTCGGTAGTACCGGTAATGCCATACTTTTCAAGATCTTTGATGTTCATATATGTTCCTCCTATAACGGGTAACGAAATGGTTGTTTTCGCCCCAAATTTTAATATTTCCTGGCGAAAAAATGGGTCAAATCCAAATTTGTTCCATCCTCCACCGAATACATCATACCATATAATAAAGGAAATGTCTACTATAAATTTGATAAAAATTAGGAGGAGGATGGGAGAAATAACAAATCCTTCCCCTTTTGGGGAGGATAAAAACAGCGCCACGGTCTTTCGTGGCGCTGGCAAAATTATTACAGTGGGGATTGTTTGATCTTGGCGTAGCGACGGGGGTATTGGGGTGGTGTGTGCGCTACTTTTTGGAATACAAGAACGGTATGCACACCGTCGTCCACAGGAAATTCTGTTATCTTTTCCAGCTTCAGACCTAATTTGGAGATTGCGTTCTTGGCTTCTGACAGCTCTTCTTTTGCGGCAGAGCCTTTCATTGCCAAAACCTTGCCGCCTACTTTTACATAAGGGGCGGTCAATTCCAAAAGGATATTGAGTCTTGCCACAGCCCGGCTGGTGGCAACGTCGTAGCTTTCCCGACAGCCGGTTACAAATTCCTCGGCCCGGGCGGTGACGCACTGGGCATCTACACCCAATGGGGGCAAAATTTCGGAAAGCCAGTTCATTCGCTTGCCCAAGGAGTCCAAAAGGGTGAGCTTTACATCTGGGCAGGCAATTTTAACGGGAACACCCGGAAAGCCTGCGCCGCAACCTACATCGATCATTTTCTTTCCCGAGAGGTTTTCTAAAGATAAAAGGGAAAGACTGTCCAGCAAGTGGAGTTTGGCTACTTGGGTTGGCTCGGTAATGGCGGTGAGGTTCATGACCTCGTTTTGACGAACCACAGCCTCGCCAAAGGCAACCAAACGGTCTGCGGTTTCGTCGGTAAGGGACAAGCCCAGCGCAGGAAGGCCTGCAATCAGTGTCTTTTTCATCTTATTTCTTCGTGCTGTTCACATAGCCGTCCAGATTTACCTGGGTTTTGTCCATAGGATCAAACATCGGGGTGTCTTCATCGCCAACGTGGGCGGGGAGATATACCTCTTGAATGTACCAGGACACCAAGAGCTGAACATTTTCCCGGAAGGTGGAAGCGTTTTCTGCTTTTTTGTAGAAACCGTCAATAGCAAAAAGATCGCTCTTAAACAGCTCGCCCTGCTTTTGCTGCAAACCGGAAACGGCGGTCTTTGCGGCATCGGAGCTAAAAGATTGCAGCGCCTTGAGGCAATAACGGTAGGCGTTGAGATAACCGGAATAAACGAAATAAGGGTCGTTATTGTGGGTAGTGGCTAAAAATGCGGCAAAATTGGCATCCCGGTCAGAGAATATGCTCATACGGTGGGCCATTTCATGGCACATTGCAAAGGGAAGCAGGACGCTGGGCACATCGGGATTCACAGCTGCTTCACCGGTGATATTTACGGTCATACCGGTCATGCCGTTGCTGGTGAAATAGCCTTTCCAGCCAAGCTTTTTGACAGGTACAGTAGAGCCGGCAAAAACGGACATTTTTTCTTCATATACCAGCGCACGGAAACCGTCTGCAGCTTGATTTGCCAAGGTGTCAAAGTCGGCAGGATCGTGCTGGGAGCCAAGGGCAGCGTCAGAAGTGAGCGTGCCCCAAGCTTTTATAGCTTCTTCCAGATAATGCTCCGCAGCATCTTCCAGCTCGGAAATTTCATAATTTGTGACCTTCAGGTGAATATCGTCTGCCAGCGCGCCGGCGTAGCGGTTCATACCAAAAACACCGATGTGGAGAAAAGCCACAATGCTTATAGCAGCGGCGATCCAACCGGATACACGCAGAAAGTTCCACTTAAGAATGATCGTCAAGGCAATAAATACAGCAAAAATCAAAACAGCGAACACAAGCAGCGCTTGCCAAAGGCAGAAAGGCACGCTGGCGCTCCACTCGGCGGTGCTGCCGGTGATCATTCGGGAAACATATGGGAAAATCATATCTACCAATGTTCGGTGGGTTTTTGCGTATGCTGAAAAAGCAAGGGTGCAGGCAGCGATGATACCGGCAACCAAATAACCACGCCAATATTTCAAAGGAAATACCTCCTTTTGAGAGTCATAATTTTGTAGTATATAGTATAACACAAAACAGGGTGCTTGTCATTAAAAATTTTTTCGGCGTTTATATGGAAACACCTACCATACCGTCCTCCAAAAGTCCTGTAAGCTTGACGGAAATGATCCGGTTGTGCAAATCTTCCTCGGTGAACAGATAGACTTTTACATAGTTCGGGGTATGGCCAATGGCATAATCCCCTGCCCGTTCTTCAAAAAGGACGGCTTGGGTACTGCCAATTAAATTTTGCCGGAAAGAAAGGGACATCTGTTGGGCGATAGTCGTGGCAGCACGGCTGCGGGATTCTTTTATATCGTTGCCCAGCTGGCCGGGCATTTTGTCTGCCGGTGTGCCGGGGCGACGGGAATAGGGGAAAATGTGCATATCTGCAAAGCCACATTTTTGAATAAAAGCAAGGCTTTCGTTAAATTCTTCTTCTGTTTCCCCGGGGAAAGCTACGATCATATCCGTTGTGATGGCGCAATCGGGGAATGTCTCTTTCAGAAGGCATACGCTTTCGTAATACCGGGCGGTGTTATATTTCCGTTTCATCCGGGAAAGAACGCTGTCACAGCCGGATTGCATAGAAAGGTGGAAATGGGGACAGAGGTTAGGAATGGATTTCAGGGATGCACAAAATTCCGGTGTGATAATACGGGGCTCTAAAGAGCCTAAGCGCAGGCGCATTTGGGGTACAGCATCGGATAAGGCTTTTAACAAAACCTCCAGATTGGGTCGACCCGGCAGATCTCGACCCCAAGAGGCGATCTCGATGCCGGTAATGACGATCTCCTGATAGCCCTTAAGGGAAAGCTCCCGGGCTTGGGCGCAGGCAAGCTCTATGGGAGCGGAACGAATCGGGCCACGAGTATAGGGAATGATACAGTAGGTGCAGAAATTCTGGCAACCGTCTTGTACCTTCAGCATTGCCCGGGTACGCTCCTCTAAACCGCCGGGAGGCAGAATTTCGAAATCACGACGAGCGAGGGCGTTATCCACCTGACAAAAGCTGCGCTTTTCTTCAGCGGCGGCAAAGATATTGGATAAAAAAGCTTCCCGATCACTGCTGCCACCGATCACGTCTGCGCCTAAGGCGGCAACTGCCCCCGGATCTCGCTGGGGGTAACAGCCGCATACGGCTACGATCGCATCTGGGTTTACTTTCCGACAGCGACGAATGATCGCTCGGTTTTTCTTATCTGCTACTGCGGTGACCGAGCAAGTGTTTATCACATAAACGTCGCATATTTCTGAAAAAGCTGCCAAAGTATGGCCGGATTGCAAAAGGAGCTGCTCCATTGCCTGGGTTTCATATTGATTTACTTTACAGCCCAAAGTATAAAAACCAAATACCATAGTAAAATACCACCAAAAAGAGAATAAAACGGCCTATAAAAATCGTATAAAAAGCGAATTGAAAATCATTTAAGCCGATGCTATAATCCTATTATAAACAAAGGCGACCTAAATGTACAGGGAAAACCTTAAAACAACAAATAATGACAACCGAACTGTCCTGGGAATACCTGGGGCGGTTTTTTTATGCAAAATTAATGCGAAAAAACGGTTAACATAAAGTGTGATTTAGGGGTAGAAATTTTTGTTTTCCCATAAAAGTTATCCACATTATCCACAGGTTTATCCACAGGCTAAAAGGCCAAAACACCCCATAAATCATAGGCTTATAGGAAAATGGAGGGAATTTCGACATAATTCTACATAATTCGAAATTCTACAAATGGTTTACAGAACACAGCTGTCAAACTGTACTTGTGCAGCGAAAATACGTTTCTCCGGTGTGGACGATTCCAGGTATCCGTCCAAGGAAAAAAGACCGTTTTCATCTATGCGCCAAGCCAAACGCAGGGTTTGTTCCGGCAGCGCTTCTTGGAGATAGCAGACCCTACACAGTGACGGATAGTGGGTTTCGTGGAAGGATAAGGGAAGCAGGTCGCTGATCCACTCCAAATAACGGGTGTTATTCATATGACGGTTGCGATCCAGTTCGGAATAGGTAACTCTTCGGCAGGTACTGTTTTCCTGCTGCCCCGGTGGCAAAGAGCCGGGAAGTTCTCCCTCGCAGCCGCGATTACATCCGTTAATGGTCAACCCACCTCTACCGGGCAGAACCAAAGACCGCTTTTCTGTGTCCATTAAGACCCAAAGGCTTACCATACGGAAAAGAAGGGTACCGTCTTGTTCATAGCCTTCTACGGCACGGGGGTAGGCGGAACGGGTTGTTACCATAGGCCAGGTGCGCAGCAACAGCGTCTGCCCGATTTTGGGGGCTTTGAAAATCTCGAGACTATGCCGGCTGACCGCCCAGAATAAGTGCTTTTGCTGCAGCGCATCATAGTTGTCTGACAACTGGGCGGCGTGTTCACCGGCGATGTCTTGGGCAAAGGATAACAGCGCAGAGGGCTTTGCCCGCCCGAAGGCGTCTGTGTGCATATCTGTCAGCAGATATGCTTTTTCATAAATTGGCTCCATATTCATTCTCCTGCGGTAAAATATACCGTAAATACTTTTCCCTTTCGGTTTACACTCAGAGAAATCAGCTCCCCAGGAGTGCTTGTGTGGAAAATTTCCAGCAGCATATCCGGTGCAAAAATGGGACGTCCGTTGGCGTTTATGATCACATCCCCCGGCAGAATTCCTCGTTGGGAAGCAGGGGCGTTTTGTTCTACATGGATCACATAAACGCCGGGAGGAAGCTGATAATATCTTTCACAAAAGGGAGAAATGGACTGGCAGGTTACACCCAACTGCTGACAATCCATTACGATGCCCCGCATATGCAGATTATCACCGGTATTTTGCAGATCTTCGGAAATTTCCAAGGAAGCAATGACTTTGTGGTTTCCCAAAGGATTGGTTTTTAAAAGCAGAAATCCTGCGGTCATCAGCATACCGAAAACAGTCAGAAAAAGGAAGATGCCCACAGCCAAAAGCGTGCCGGAGCCGCTATGATGGGATGCGCCACCGGTGCGATATTCATTTAGATGTGCTTTGCCTTTCTCGGTCATAATACGATAAACCTCACAAAATAGATGGGAGCGTGAACATAAAAGCAGTGACGCCCTCTTGGCTGGTAACGGAAATATCTTCCCCGTGGCGGCATATAATGGTCTTTACGATATAAAGTCCCAAGCCCCAACCGGATTGGTCTCGGGTGCGGCTTTTGTCCAGCTTATGGAAGCGATCAAACACAAAGGGCAGCTCCTGCGCCGGAATGGTCTGTCCGTCGTTGGCTACGGTGACGTGGATTTTTCCCGATGATGCTTGGACGTGAAGCTGTATTTGACCGCCGTCTGGGCAGAATTTGATGGCGTTGTCCAAAAGATTGTACAGAACCTGAATGATACTGTCCTGGTGCGCCATAGTAAACAAGGGGTTTTCGGGAAGCAGAACATCGACGCTGAGGTTTTTCTCGGTGATTTTCTGCTCGAAGGACAAAAGAACCTGGCCGGCACATTCGCCAATATCAAAACGGGATTTTTGATCCTCAGGGATTGCCTCAGAGGATTCGAGCCGGGAAATTTCCAACATACTGCGCACCAGGCGGCTGAGCCGCTTGGTCTCATCTGAAACGATCTGCATATAATGTTTTTGACGTTCCGGAGGAATTGTTCCGTCCAATATGCCGTCCACATAGCCACTGATAACGGTCATTGGCGTTTTTAATTCGTGGGATACGTTTGCTACAAACTCTGTTCGCTTGGATTCGGTTTTTTCTAAGGAAACAGCCATATTATTGAAGGCGACCGCTAATTCCTGAACCTCCAGGGGGTCGTAGCGATTGACCCGCATACGCTGAGACATATCCCCGTGACCAAAAGCAGCGGCGGCGTGGGCCATTTCCTGTAAGGGTGTACTTTGCTTTTTGGCAAGAATGATCATAACAAAAAGCGCCACCAAAATTGTGCCTGCAGCAACAGAAACAAAGGTGCTGCTGAGCCGGGAGAGCACACGGGAGGTCTCTGACAGGGGCGCAGAAAGAACTACGATGCCAACGCTTTTTCCGGTGTCTGTCTGCACCGGTACAGCCACCAAATAGCGAGGCAGTTCATAAAGGCCGGTCAGTACACCGGTGTCGGCGACGCAACCGGTGGTCACGACACGGTTTATAAACTCCGGAGAGACGCGGCTTCCCTGGTGGACACAGCCCATAGGCGCATCAGAGCAAAGCAGCAATGTACCATCAATGCTGCAAAGAACAGCATCTGCGCCGGAAACGCTGGCGGCCACGCTGATGTTAACAAGGAATTCGTGGCCTGTCATATTGTCCTCCACAAAATAGGCAGAGGCCAGCCGGGAGATCGTGGCGCTGTTGGCTTTCAGCTCCTGCAACGTTGTTTCTTTCAGATAGCCACGGACGAGCACCTGAAAGATAGAGCCAACAATGATCAGCGCTGCCAGCAACAGCAACGTTCCCAGAATGAAAATTCGGCTAAAATAGCTTCGCATACTTATAAAACCTCGAATTTATAACCAACGCCCCAGACGGTCTTTAAGGACCATTTTTCGGAAACGCCCTCTAATTTTTCCCGAAGGCGCTTAACGTGGACGTCCACAGTACGGGAATCACCGAAATAATCAAAACCCCAAACCTCATCTAAAAGCTGATTTCGGGTATATACCCGGTTGGGGGTAGAGGCGAGATAGAATAAAAGCTCCATTTCTTTGGGCGGGGCGTCCACTTTTTTGCCATCGATGGTCAACTCAAAAGCGTCCATATCAATAATGAGACGGTCAAATGAAAGTCGGTTGGATTTTGCGGTCTTTGCAGTGCCGGTGCGGCGCAAAATTGCCTCCATCCGGGCAAGGACCTCTTTCATTTCAAAAGGCTTGGTGATATAATCGTCAGCGCCGGTTTTTAGACCCAGCACTTTATCGTCGGTCTCGCTTTTTGCGGTGAGCATAATGATGGGCACTTGGCTTTCTGCACGAATGGCACGACAGGTTTCCCAGCCGTCCATTACAGGCATCATAATATCCAATAACACCAAATCGGGGGCGTTGGCCTTAAATGCTTCAAGTCCTTGACGGCCGTCGGGCGCAGTGGTGACGGCATAGCCTTCCTTTTCTAAATAAAGCTGGAGCAGCTCGGAAATGTTCCGATCATCTTCAATAAGAAGCACCTTTGCTGTCATAATCGTCCTCCTGAATAAAAGTTTGTTTTTTACCTATTATAACCTGTATTTTACAACATGAGTGAACAGTTTGTAAAGAGTTTCACCCCAAAATGTTAACAAGACGATCCTTTTTGTAACACAGGGGATTTTTTGCTTGCTTTCTTTTTGCAGGACGGGTATAATCAATTTATGAATCATGGGAGGAAAGAAAATGGATACATTTATTGAAATGCTTAAGGCCATATTATTTGGCATTGTAGAAGGTATTACAGAATGGCTGCCGATTTCCTCTACGGGGCATATGATCCTACTGGATGAGCTGGTCAAGCTCAAGGTTTCGGCAGAATTTTACGAAATGTTCCAGGTGGTCATACAGCTTGGCGCCATTTTGGCGGTAATCTTGCTATTTTTCCACAAGCTCAATCCCTTCTCTCCGAAAAAGGATATGCTGGCCAAAAAGCAGACATGGCAGCTTTGGTTCAAGGTTGTGGCGGCGGTGCTGCCCTCAGCAGTGATCGGTCTCGTGCTGGATGACTGGATGGATGCCCATTTCTATAATTATATTGTAGTGGCTGTTGCATTGGTGGTTTATGGCGTGGCATTTCTCTATCTGGAACGGGGCGAGAACCGAAAGACTGCAAAAATCCAAAATGTATACGATATGGATTACCGCACTGCCCTGCTCATTGGCGCATTTCAGTGCCTTGCTCTGATCCCCGGCACTTCCCGTTCCGGCTCCACCATTTTAGGCGCAATTATTTTGGGTGTGGCAAGACCTGCCGGTGCAGAGTTTTCCTTCTTCCTCGCCATTCCCACTATGCTGGGCGCAAGCGCTCTGAAGCTGCTCAAATTCCTGCTTTCCGGTGTGGGCGCCACAAGCACGGAGCTGGCGTTGCTGGTGGTAGGCTGCGTTGTGTCCTTCATTGTAAGCCTTTTGGTGATCCGGGCGCTTATGGAATATGTGCGCAAGCATAGCTTTGCGTCCTTCGGCATTTACCGCATCATTCTTGGCGGCGTAGTTCTTGCGTGGTTTGTTTTGCAACAAATTTAAGGGGGATACCTTAATGAAATATACAATTGAAAACGAAAAACTGAAAATTTCCGTCAATTCTCTGGGCGCAGAGCTTTGCAGCGTGATCTGCAAAGAGGACGGCGTGGAGCATATTTGGGAAGGCGACCCGGCTGTTTGGTCGGGGCAGGCACCGATTTTGTTCCCCTATACCGGACGGCTAAAGGACGGCAAGTATACCTTGGGTGGCAAGGTGTACGAAGGCAGTATTCACGGCTTTGCCAGAAATTTTGAGCATACAATGATTCGCTGTGAAAGCAATCTCTTGGTTATGGAGTTAAAATCCAACCCGGAAACCTTGGCGCTTTGGCCCTTCCCTTTCCGGTTAGAATCTACGTTCTGGCTGGACGACGACACGCTGCACCACTCCCTGCGCGTCAAAAATACAGGCGATTGCCCCTTTAACTTTGGTATTGGTTTCCACCCCGGCTTTGCCATTCCCTTTGACGAAAAGCATACCTATGGGGATTACGAGCTGCGGTTTGATAAAATGGAGTCTCCCCTGTGCCTTGGTACGACTGTCGGTAGTCCTTCGGGATATGAGACTTATTTCTTGGGCAAGAATATCGATTCCATTGCCATCGACGATCAGCTGTTTGCCAACGACAGCCATTTGATGGTAGGCCTCCATTCCACCACTTTGGGCGTTTATGAGAAGGATTCCAACCGGGCGGTGGTTTGTGACATTTCCAATGCCCCCTATAATCTAATCTGGAGCGCACTGGGAACACCGAAGTTCGTGTGCATTGAGCCGTGGCAGTCTATTCCTACAGCTTATAGTAACTGGGAAGACAAGCCGGCGGCTGCCTGCCTTGCTCCCGGTGAGAGCTACGAAGTTTCTATGCGCACATCCTTTGTAAGATAAGTGTAAGCGCACCCCCCGGCAGTTAAACTGCCGGGGGGCATTTTATGGTGGCACGTGCAACCCCTCCCCAAAGGGGAGGGGTGTCCTAAAAAAGAAAACCAGTGGAGGAGACTCCACTGGTTTTAAATGTTATTATCTTGCGCCTTCTACCAGGCCGTTTGCCAGACCCACGAGACCCTGCATTTCGCTGGGAATGATGATCTTGGTGGCTTTGCCGTCTGCGACCTTTTCCATACCCTGAATTGCCTTCAGGCGGACAACAGCGTCGCTGGGTGCGTTTTCGTTCAGAGCCCTGATGCCCAGAGCCTCCAGCTCTTTCTCCTTCAAGCGGCCTTCTGCCTCCAGAATCTTCTTCTGCTTTTCGGCTTCGGCTGCCAGGATAGCTGCCTTCTTTTCGGCTTCTGCTGTGAGGATTGCGGCCTGCTTAGCAGCTTCAGCGTTAAGAATGGTAGCTCTCTTTTCACGCTCGGCAGTAGCCTGCATTTCCATAGCTTTCTGAATTTCGGGAGGGGGAACGATGCTTTCGATCTCTACTCGGGTGATCTTAATGCCCCAAGCATCGGTAGCTTCGTCCAAGGTGGCACGGAGCTTTGCGTTAATAAAATCACGACTGGAAAGAGTTTCGTCCAGTTCCAGGGTGCCGATGATGTTACGCAGGGTGGTGATGGCCAGCTTTTGCAGAGCAAACAGAGGCTGCTTCATACCGTAAGCGTACTGCTTAGGATCGGTGATCTGATAGAACACAGCAGCGTCCACGTCCATACGGACATTGTCCTTGGTGATCACATCACGGAAATCGGAGAAGGTGGAGTAGCCGCCGGTTGCAAAAGCATCTGCAGCATAATAGGCAGAACCTTTGCTGTTGCTTGTTGTATAGTTCTGCGATAAGGTTTTTTCGTATCCTTTTGCGGATTCTACCGAAAGCGTGCTAAGAAGATCTTTGTGTACAAAGCCAGGTTGTTTGTATTGCGAATTTTGCAAAGAAACTTTGGTGGGAGTAACAAAACGGGAACGGTACTTGGAATTGAGATTTGCGTTGCCCCATACAGCACCGTAAGCGGAATTTGCTTTTGTCAGCTCCAGAACCTGCTCGCGCAGATCGATATGAGGAACAACGGCTCTGTCGATAATGGGGATCTTAACATGGATGCCTGCATTCCAAACGGAGCGGAACACACCCAGTCGCTCAATGACACGGGCTTCGGCCTGAGGAACGATATCGATACAAGCCCAAAGGATCAGGAAGAAGATTGCCATAACGGCGACGACAATAATGGCCATAAATCAATCCTCCAATTCGTCCAAAGTGATATCTTCCGCAATGGGGAAGACGAAGGCCTTAACGCCCTCAATGTGATGAACACAAACAACAGCGCCTGCTTCGATAGGCTGACCGTCTGTGCTACGGGCAGTCCACTCCATACCGTCAACCTTGATCTGGCCGCAGCCAACAACGTTATCAATGGAGATGGTGACAGGTGCATACTTGCCCAAAATCCGATCGGAATTTGTGGCCTGGACTCTGAGGGGGAAACGCTTCCGCAGGGAAGGCTTCATCAGGAACAGGAATATGCCTACGATCAGGAAGAAAATTAAAAACTGAAGAACAATATGTAAAGAAAGCAAACTAAGTACAAGAGCCGCTAAAGAACCTGCTGCAAACCAGATGGAGATCCACGCAACAGTGGCGTTTTCGATAAACAAAAACGCTGCGACGGACACAACAAGAGCCATCGCCCAACCGATTGTCCACACCATAAAAAATTCTCCTTTGCATTTGTCGATACACCATATACTATAACAAAGAAAAATTCCGAGGTCAAGTGACTTTTTATAAAAAAATGTAAATATTTCTTGATAATTTTACCTCACTGGGTTATAATTACGGCGTAAAAAGGGAGAACCCCTAAAATTGGAGGAATTTACTATGTTTAATGCAATGATTGAAGTGCTCAAGGCCAACCCCCGAAAGATCGTTTTTACCGAAGGTCACGACGCCAGAATTCTGGAGGCAACTGCTCGTTTGAAGGAAGGCGGCTTCCTGACCCCCATTCTGGTAGGTAACGTGGAGACCGTCAAGGCAAATGCTGCAAAGGGCGGCTTTGACATCGAGGGTGTAGAAATTCTCGATCCTCTGACCTATGCCGGTATGGACGAAATGGTTGAGAAGATGGTCGAGCTGCGTAAGGGCAAAATGCCTGCTGAGGAATGTCGTGCTGCTCTGTCTAAGGGCAACTATTTCGGCACAATGCTGGTAAAGATGGGCTATGCAGACTCCCTGCTGGGCGGCGCTACATATTCCACTGCCGATACCGTTCGTCCTGCGCTGCAGCTGGTTAAGACCAAGAAGGGCGCAAACCTGGTTTCTTCCTGCTTCATTATGGTTCGTGGCGAAGAAAAGCTGGCTATGGGCGACTGCGCTATCAACCTCAGCTATGAGGATTCTGTTGACAAGGACGGCAATGTGACTGTTTCCGCAGCAAGAAAGCTGGCGGAGGTTGCCATCGAAACTGCCAATACCGCTAAGGTTTTCGGCATTGATCCCAAGGTGGCTATGCTCTCCTTCTCTACCAATGGCTCCGGCAAGGGCGGCACTGTTAAGCTTTCTCACGATGCAACCATCGTTGCAAAGGAGCTGGCTCCCGATTTGATGATCGATGGCGAGATGCAGTTCGACGCAGCGGTTGCTCCCGAGGTCGGTCAGCTGAAGTTCCCCGGCTCCCCTGTTGCCGGCTACGCCAATACCTTTATCTTCCCCACCATCGAGGCTGGTAACATTGGCTACAAGATCGCACAGCGTTTGGGTGGCTTTGAAGCTTACGGCCCCATTCTGCAGGGCTTGGCTGCGCCCATCAACGACCTGTCCCGTGGCTGCAATGCCGACGAGGTCTACAAGATGGCAATTATCACCGCCGCAATGGTGTAATTACCGAGGTATTTCAAAAATCTACCGGGCAGGGTCTCCCCTGCCCGGAATTTTGTTGATAATTATAAATTCGTCCGCTTGCGGACACAATAATTATGCATTATGCATTCTGCATTCTGCAATAAAAAAGACCGCCTTCTCGGCGGTCTTTTTTATTACTTATTCAGGTATTCGTGGATGGCGGCGGCGCCTTTTTTGCCTGCGCCCATTGCCAGAATAACGGTGGCAGCGCCGGTAACAGCGTCACCGCCGGCAAATACGCCGTCACGGGTGGTCATTTCGTTTTCGTTAACGATCAGACAGCCCTTGCGGTTGGTTTCAAGACCGGGAGTGGTAGAACGGATCAGGGGGTTGGGGTTTGTGCCCAGCGCCATAATGACGGTGTCCACATCCAAAACGAACTCACTACCGGGGATCTCCACGGGACGACGACGACCGGAAGCATCGGGCTCGCCCAGCTCCATACGGATGCACTTGATGCCGCAAGCACGGCCGTCTGCATCGGACAGGATCTCCACGGGGTTGCACAGGGTCTTAAATTCGATGCCCTCTTCCTTTGCGTGGTGCTTTTCTTCCTCACGGGCAGGCATTTCTGCCTCGCCACGACGGTAAACAATGTAAACGTGCTCAGCGCCCAGACGCATTGCGCAGCGTGCGCCGTCCATTGCAACGTTACCGCCGCCAACAACGGCCACAGCCTTAGACTTAATGATGGGGGTATCGTAGCTTTCGTCGTAAGCCTTCATCAAATTTGTACGGGTCAGGTACTCGTTTGCGGACATAACGCCCTTCAGACTCTCACCGGGAATGTTCATAAACATAGGCAGACCAGCGCCGGAACCCACGAATACGGCCTTGAAGCCCATTTCAAACAGCTCATCAATGGTCAGCACACGGCCGATGACCATATTGGTCATAACCTTAACGCCCTGAGCCTCCAGCTTGGTGATCTCGTTGGCTACGATGGCCTTGGGAAGTCTGAATTCGGGGATACCGTAGACCAAAACACCGCCTGCGGTGTGCAGCGCCTCGAACATAGTCACTTCGTAACCCAGCTTTGCCAGGTCGGAAGCGCAGGTCATACCGGCAGGGCCGGAGCCAACAACAGCAACCTGCTTGCCGTTAGAAGCAACCTTTTCGGGCATTGCGTTAATGTTTTCCCGATACCAGTCGGCAACAAAACGCTCAAGTCTGCCGATAGCAACAGGCTCACCCTTAATGCCACGGACACACTTGCACTCGCATTGGCTTTCCTGGGGGCAAACACGGCCGGAAAGGGCGGGCAGCGCATTGGTAGAGGTGATAATTTCGTAAGCGGCCTTAAAATCGCCCTCCTGAACCTTTGCGATAAATTCGGGAATACGGACGTTGACGGGGCAGCCTTCCACGCACTTGGGGTTCTTGCACTTTAAGCAGCGGCCGGCTTCTTCCATGGCCATTTCTGCGGTGTAACCTAAGGTAACTTCCTTAAAGTTCCGGGCGCGGACCTTGGGATCCTGCTCGGGCATAGGGGTTTTTACAAGTGTCATATTTGCCATTACAGTTCCCTCCTTACTTAATAAGTTGCTTGCCCATGGCTTCCATACGGCAGGCGTGCTTCTCAGTAACTTCTGCTTCTCTGCCACGATATACGCTGTTGCGGCTCATCAGCTCGGCAAAATCTACCTGGTGACCGTCAAATTCAGGGCCGTCTACGCAGGCAAACTTTACTTCACCGCCAACGGTGACACGGCAGCCGCCGCACATACCGGTGCCGTCAACCATAATGGGGTTGAGGGATACGGAGGTGTGGGTGCCGAAGGGCTTGGTGGTGAGCGCTACGAATTTCATCATAGGAACGGGGCCGATGGCCAGAACCTCGTCAAATTCTTCGCCGCTTTCCAGCATTTCTTTAAGCGGCTGGGTTACAAGACCATGCTGGCCGTAGCTGCCGTCGTCGGTCATGAGAATGAACCGGTCGGCAACGGCCTTAAATTCTTCTTCAAGGATCACAATGTCCTTGCTGCGGAAGCCGATAATAACGGTAACTTCTGCGCCGGCCTCCTTAAATGCCTTAGCAGAGGGCAATGCGATGGCGCAGCCTACGCCGCCGCCAACCACGCAGACCTTTTTCTTGCCTTCCACGGGAGTGGGCTTGCCCAAAGGACCTACAAAGTCCTGTATGTAGTCGCCCTCGTTCAAATTACCCAGGGCAATGGTGGCAAAGCCGACCTTCTGGAAAATAATGGTAACTGTGCCTTTCTCCCGGTCATAACCGGCAATGGTCAGGGGCACGCGTTCGCCCTTATCATCAATGCGGAAAATAATGAACTGACCAGCCTTTGCCTTTTTGGCAATGAAGGGGGCTTCAATGTCCATCAGTGTAACATTGGCGTTGAGCTCAACCTTACGAGCAATCTTGTACATTTTGTGATCCTTCTTTCTTAATGAAATAACCAAACAGAATTATATGCAAATGCAAGCTGATTGTCAACAAAATCAGTGCAATTTTGCGCTTTTTAAGCACTTCCACAGAAAGGAAGCGTTTTCTGCATAGAAGCTGCTGACACAGTAAGCCTGCACCGTCCAAAATGCGTCTTTGCTTTTTAGCACGATGGCGACGTAAGTCAGCTTCCCTTCCGGGGCGTCTTTTTCATAGGAGAACGTATAAAAGCCGTCCTTTTTCTGCAATTCGCAGGAAAGATCGTTTCCGTAAATTACAAACTTTCCGTAGGATTCTAAGTCCATATTTTCGTAACCTTCCGGAAAATCTGAACTTTTTTCACGGATTCCTAAAAAACCGATACCACCGTAGGTATAAAGAAATTCATAGCCGCTTGCGTAGCTTTCGCTGCTTTTGTCCTCAAAGTAAACGGGCAGCTTTAAGGAAAGTCCGCTGCGATCAAAGGTTTTGGTGTTG
>JAZKXS010000166.1:0-9009 GCA_045611745.1 Faecousia sp. | reverse complement strand
GACTTCTTCGCCCTCTTCGTCCAGTACGCGGATATCCAGACACAGAGACTGGAGTTCCTTAACCAGAACGCGGAAGGATTCAGGCACACCGGCCTTGGGGATATTATAGCCCTTAACAATGGCTTCATAGGACTTAACACGGCCGGTAACGTCGTCAGACTTAACCGTCAGGATCTCCTGCAGGGTGTAAGCGGCGCCATATGCTTCGAGGGCCCAAACTTCCATCTCACCGAAACGCTGACCGCCGAACTGGGCCTTACCGCCCAGGGGCTGCTGGGTAACCAGAGAGTAGGGACCGGTGGAACGGGCGTGGATCTTATCGTCAACCAGGTGGTGCAGCTTCAGGTAGTAGGGATAACCGACAGTTACCAGATTATCGAAGGGTTCGCCGGTACGGCCATCATACAGAACAGTCTTGCCATCTTCACGGAGACCAGCAAGCTTCAGAGTATCACGGATATCCTTCTCGTTTGCACCGTCAAACACGGGAGTAGCAACCTTCCAACCCAGTGCCTTAGCAGCATAACCCAAGTGAACCTCCAAAACCTGACCGATGTTCATACGGGAAGGAACGCCCAGGGGGTTCAGAACCACATCCAAGGGAGTACCATCGGGCAGGAAGGGCATATCTTCCTCAGGAAGAACACGAGAGACAACGCCCTTGTTACCGTGACGACCTGCCATCTTATCGCCGACAGAGATCTTACGCTTCTGGGCGATATAAACACGAACAGACTTAGTAACACCGGGAGCAAGCTCATCAGAGTTCTCCTTGGTAAATACCTTAACATCTACAACGATACCGCTCTCACCGTGAGGCACTTTCAAAGAGGTATCACGTACTTCTCTTGCCTTTTCGCCAAAGATAGCACGCAACAGGCGCTCTTCAGGAGTCAGCTCAGTTTCGCCCTTAGGTGTAACCTTACCAACGAGGTAATCACCGGAATGAACCTCAGCGCCGATACGGATAATACCGTTCTCGTCAAGATCTTTCAGAGTGTCTTCACCAACATTGGGGATGTCACGAGTGATTTCCTCAGGTCCAAGCTTCGTGTCCCGAGCCTCTGTCTCGTGCTCCTCGATGTGGATAGAAGTAAATACGTCCTCACGAACAAGACGCTCGTTGAGCAAAATGGCGTCCTCGTAGTTGTAGCCTTCCCAAGTAACGAAGCCAATGAGCACGTTCTTACCCAGGGCAATTTCACCATTTGCACAGGAAGGACCGTCAGCAATGATCATTTCATCGGAGACACGGTCACCGACCTTAACAATGGGGCGCTGGTTAATGCAAGTACCGGCATTGTTACGAGCAAACTTTGTCAAACGATAGTTCTTAACCTCGCCGTCGTCATAAACAACAGTAATTTCGTCAGCAGATACTGCCTTGACAGTACCCTCGCCCTCGGCCTTAACGCAAACCTCAGAGTCAACAGCCGCAGCATGCTCGATACCGGTAGCAACAATAGGTGCTTCGGTAGTCAGCAGAGGCACGGCCTGACGCTGCATGTTTGCACCCATCAGTGCACGGTTTGCGTCGTCGTTCTGCAGGAAGGGAATGAAAGAAGTAGCAACAGAAATCATCATTCTGGGAGAAACGTCAATGTAATCGATCACATGACGATCAACCTCAATGATTTCATTTCTGTGACGGCAGGTAATACGAGCATTAGCGAGGCGACCTTCCTCATCCAGAGGTTCGTTGGCCTGTCCAATATAGAACTCGTCCTCTACGTCAGCGGACATATAGTCAACCTGGTCTGTGACCTTACCGGTCTTTTTATCAACCTTGCGGTAAGGTGCTTCCACAAAGCCATACTCGTTGATCTTTGCAAAGCTTGCAAGATAGTTAATAAGACCGATGTTGGGACCTTCAGGGGTCTCAATGGGACACATACGACCGTAGTGGGTGTAGTGGATATCACGAACATCCAGAGAAGCGCGTTCACGGCTCAAACCGCCGGGGCCCAATGCGGACAGACGGCGCTTGTGCGTCAGCTCAGCCAAGGGGTTATTCTGATCCATAAACTGAGACAAAGGAGAAGAACCAAAGAACTCCTTAATTACCGCAGTAACAGGACGAATATTGATCAGGCTCTGAGGTGTGACCGTATCCAGATCCTGCACAGTCATACGCTCGCGAATTACACGATCCAAGCGACTGAAGCCAATGCGGAACTGATTCTGCAAAAGCTCACCGACGCAGCGCAGACGGCGGTTGCCCAAGTGGTCAATGTCATCGGAAGTACCAATGCCCATCGCCACACAGTTGAGATAGTTGATGGACGCCATAATGTCGTCAGCAATAATGTGCTTGGGAATCAGGTCATCAATGCGCTCGGCAATTGCATCTGCCCAGCCATCTGCAGGAACGGTCTCCAGCATTTCCTTCAGTACAGCAAAGCGAACTTTCTCCTTAACACCATACTGCTTTGGATCAAAGTCCACAAAACCAGCCATATCGACCATACCGTTAGACAGAAGCTTAACATTCTGCTCGCCGACCTTAACAACAGCCTCGTTTACGCCCTTAGCACTAAACTCACGGGCATCTACACGACTGACGATTTCACCGGCCATTGCCAAAATCTCACCGGTCATAGGATCAACAATCGGCTCTGCCAATTCCTGTCCGGACAGACGAGTAGCAATGTCCATCTTCTTGTTAAACTTATACCGGCCAACAGCGCTCACATCATAACGATGTGCGTCGAAAAGCAGACCCTCCAAGTGAGCGGCAGCTGTTTCCACCGTAGGAGGCTCGCCGGGACGGAGCTTACGGTAGATTTCCAGCAAGCTCTCTTCCCGGGTCTTGCAGGTATCCTTCTCCAATGTGGCCATAATGCGCACATCCGTACCGAACATTTCCTTGATCTTCTCATCGGTATCTACACCAAGAGCGCGGATCAGGCAGGTAATAGGCAGCTTGCGGTTCTTATCGATACGCACCCAGAATACATCAGACAAATCCGTCTCGTACTCCAGCCATGCGCCACGGTAAGGAATAACAGTAGCATTATAGGTATGCTGATCAGCCTTATCAACCTCATGACCATAATACATACCAGGGCTACGGACGATCTGAGACACGATGACACGCTCAGCACCGTTAATAACAAAAGTGCCGCCATTGGTCATAATGGGGAAATCGCCCATAAAGATTTCCTGCTCTTTGATTTCTTCAGTCTCCGTATTGCGCAGGCGAACACGGACCTTAACAGGGCGTGCATAGGTAGCGTCTCTCTCCTTGCACTCCTCAATTGTATACTTGGGCTTGTCCTCCATAGAATAATCCAGGAAGCTCAGCTCCAACTTGCCGGAAGCATCTGTAATAACACCAACATCTTTGAAAACTTCACGAAGACCTTCCTCCAGGAACCACTGGTAGGAATCCTTCTGAATCTTCAGCATATTGGGCATCTTCAGAATTTCCTCGTACTTTGCGTAGCTCTTACGCATGGTCTTGCCAAACATTTGGTCTTTGACCATTGCCATAGGATCATCACAGCCTTTCCTTCGGCTTTCGCCGGAATGTACTTTGATACGCTCGGGTCGGTTGTTAATAATATGTTATCCCGTATTGACAGACAAGATAATTTGTGATAACATACCGTCATAAAGGGGCGTTTGCGTAATGGGCATACTCCCACAATATTCTGTTCGATTCTACCACAGTTCCCTATTGTTGTCAATAGGGATTTTTCATTTATTTCTTTTTTATGTATAAAAAATCCACCATAATGAGCACTGCTCTTATGGTGGATTTTGTTTATAAAGTTATCTTACAATTCCGAGTATCCGTAGCTATTCACAACCGCATCAATTTTCTGCCCGGCTTTGCAGTACGGACAGCTTTGATACTCATAGCTGGCATATTCCGGAATGTCCGCAACACTATATACGGAACGAACGGGATAGCCGAGGATTTCATCTACCGCACGGTAAATTGCAGCAACACCGGCAATTCTGCCGCCGTAGTATTCAATCGCCTCAATCGCCCGCTTTGCCGTATAACCGGTAGTCACAGAAGCCATCAAAATAAGTACATGCTTGTTTCTGATCATGGCCTGGATATTATCCCGGAAGATGATATTGGAGGATGTGCTGAATTCCGGCTCAATCACATAAATGGTCTGGTGCTGGTTTATGGTACAAAAACCAGTCTTTGTTAATTCCTCGCCAACAAAGGTACCCAGCACAGCCGTGCCGTCCAAGCACAAAATAGTATCAACAGGCGTATTGTTGATAAAATTTGAGACAAGTGCCCGGGCACTTTCCTTCGCCTCGCTCAGGCGTGTCTTTTGGTATGTAATATCGATATAGTAGTTGATATGACTGTGATTGGTTGCAAAATGTCCTTTCGCTACGCGAAGCGGAACATCTCCGTGCTGAATTGGCCATTGCATTATGTCAATCATTTGTATTCCTCCTTAACAACAAAAGCGTTTCTTCGCCCGGTAACAGCGTTTTACCGGGCTGAAAAAACGCTTTTTTTAATCATACCCTAAATTATATATAGTTGTCAAGAATTTTGTTAGTTCCGTTTGCGCAGCGCATCCTCAAAGCTCAAAAACTGGTGAGCGATGATTCTGCACATTTTGCGCTTACGGATCAAGGAATGTACCTCTGTAAAGGTAAACCAACCCGCATCCACCGTTTCGCCGGGTTGTAAAACCACATCGTCCAAAGAAACGGGACACTTAAGGCAATAGTGATCAAAATGCAGGCGCCTGCGAGTCGTCGCGCCAAGGATCGAAAATTCACTCTCATCTGCACGAATGCCCGTTTCCTCAAAAACCTCTCGGGCAATGGCCTGCAGAGAGCTCTCCCCTGCTCTGGCCGCACCACCTGTATTTTCCCAAGTGCCGCCAAAGGATTTCTCAGGAGCTCGTTTCGTTAAAAGCAGTTTCCCGTTTCCATCATAAATCCAAACGCACACCACCAAACCGTACTCTCCAAAATGCCACGGTGTGCCACGCACATGCACCCGTCCTGTAGGCTTTCTGTTTTTATCGTAAACGTCATTAAGTTCTGCCACAAACGGATGCTCCTTTCCTTATTAGTCTAAACTTTCGCTTGCGTCTTTATAGCTGCTTTCCATTGGACTTACAAAATCAGCTTCATTTTGATATTTGCCAACAACATTTGCGGCAAGCTCTACCGGCAAAAGTGTACCGGCACCGGCAATACAGCCACCGGGGCAAGCCATGCCTTCAAGAAGATAACCATCGTACTTACCAGCCTTTGCAAGGGTCATCAGCTTCCGACATTCACGCAAGCCTTCTGCACGGGCAGTTTTAACCGCAAGCTCGGGGTGATCTTTTGCAATCAAGTCATTTACTGCTTTCGCAACCCCACCGGATACCGCAAAACCACGGCCGGCAGCCGAACCCTCATTCAGATCATACATAGGCTCAATGGTCTCGAAATTGATTTCCTTCGCCTCAAACATACCCTGCAGTTCTTCAAAAGTCAGCACAAAATCCACATCAGAGCGAATGTCTGCACGGATTGCCTCCAGCTTCTTGGCAGCGCACGGACCTACAAATACAACTTTGCAACCGGGATACCTTTTCTTCATAAGACGGGCTGTATAAACCATAGGTGTCAATGTCATAGAAATTTTGCCCGTCTCGCTGGGGTAAAGCTTATGGATCATGGAATGCCATGCCGGGCAGCAGGATGTTGCCATATAGTTCTGCTGCTGTGGCACCTTCTCCACAAAGTCCTTCGCTTCTTCAATTGTACACATATCTGCGCCAACTGCAACTTCGACAATTCTTGCGAATCCAAGCTGCTTCATTGCAGCAATAAACTTTCCGGGCGTGGAATGTTTGCCGAACTGACCGATAAAGGCAGGTGCAACAATTGCAATCACCTTATCGCCCTTGACAATGGATTGTATTACCTGAAAAATCTGCCCCTTGTCCACAATTGCGCCAAAGGGACAAGAAACAAGGCATTGACCGCAGGCTACGCACTTATCCTGATTGATAACCGCCCTGCCCTCTTCATCAGAAACAATAGCGTCCATACCGCAAGCAACCTGACAGGGTCTTTGCAAATGAATGATTGCATGGTAAGGGCAGGCCTTTTCGCACTTTCCGCACTTAATGCATTTATCAGGATCAATGCAGCTTTTGCCATTTACAAAAGAAATCGCATCTTTCGGACAAACCTTTTGGCAGGAGGCAGCCAGGCAATTCTGGCAGGACTCCGTCACACGATACTGATTTGTCGGGCAGGCGTGGCAAGCATAAGGAATAATATTAATGAGCGGCGGCTCATAATATTGCTCCGCAACTGCAGCAGCATCCATACCCTCCGTCATCAGATGCCGGGTTTGAATTGGCCGGATGTTCAAGCCCATAGCAAGACGCACCCGCTCACTAGCGATGGCCCGCTCCAAAAATACAGACTCTCTATGCAAAGGACGGTCGCCGGGAACAATAATATAAGGAAGCTCGTCAACGCCTTCGTATCCGCGACCGGAATAGGCCATTCTTGCAACCTCTGTAAATACCTTCTTTCGAATATCTGTGATCAACGACGGAATACCGCGCATAATTAACCCCCAATTATGTTATAAACCAAATTCACTAACAAACAGTATAACATTTCGTGTGTAAAATAGTCAAGTAACAATCTATGCCAGCAAGGCAAGCAGCCTACACGATACCGATGTCGTCATATGCCCAAATAGTTACGGGATCGCACCACTGCAATCCCACATTTTAAACATCGTTTATGAACTATGATTCAGCACAAACTCTTTTGTCTTTGGATTGAAACACATATAAAGCATAGGGGCAAGAGAAACAGCACTTCCCGCAGCAAAGATAATATACAGCGGAAACAGCTCTCCCAGCAAGCCATAGATCACCGCAGACAACGCCGTGCCACCGGTAGATGCCGCCTGGATAAATCCAAGAATTGCACTGCGATTTTCTTCAGGAAGCGCCAGCATCAAGCAGGCATTAAACACAGTATTTCCTGCGCAGTTCATAAACGCAGCAACAAATATTAAAACGCAAAGCCAAACTGCATGATTGGATAAATACGCCAACACAAACAAGGGCACTGCAACCGAAAATCCAAGTGCCATAATCCAAAAACGCATCTTCGGTCCAAACTTGATGGTGCCTAACAGTACAACACAAAGCAGCTGCGCCATGGTAAATACGAAAATCAAATAGCCGTACATATCCACACCAAAGCCCTTTTCCAAGCAGAAGGGCAGCACTAATGTAAGAGGGCCGGCGCCGAGTAAATTTAAAATCAATGCACATGGCACAAACAGGCACAGAAATCGATTTGAGAAAATCGTTTTAATTGCATCTTTTATATCTACTAAAACGCCTTTCAGTGTAACCTTTGTTCCCTGCTGGATCGTTTTAGGTATACGGACAAACAGTTCCGTAGCCGCAGAATATAGATTGCTTATACCATTGATCACTACGATCAACGGAACGCCAAAAAAGGCAACCATTGCGCCGCTAAATGCAGATCCAACCAAATTGATCGCAGAAGAAATACTTGTATGGATAGATTGTCCACGCACCATATCCTCTCTGGGAATAATATCCAATAATATCGTACTAATGGCCGGAGAATAGAACACACCACCAAAAGATGCCAGTAAAGCAACGAACAAAACAATCGGTACATTCAAAGCATTCATATATGCCAATACGCCAACTGACAGCATAAGGACACCTTGCAATGTGTCGATGCAAACAATGAGCCACTTGCGATTGCATTTATCTACGATGCTACCGCAAAACGGCGACAGAAACATCGTAACAAACATAGAAAGAGACGACATAATGCCCATCAAGCCGCTGGAACCTGTCTGCTGATAAACCCAATAACCAATTGCAACGCTGTACATCAGGTCGCCAATCGTACTTACAGCATTACCCTGTAAAATAAGAATAAAATCTCTGTTCCACAACTTCTTGCGCATATGCCCACCTCCTCTTTTTTTACCGAGTATAGCATCGATTAAAATACTTGTCAATCAATGGAATGTACATCCTTTTTATAGCAGGTTCGTATAATTTGAGGTGTTTTTTTGAATAAAGTTACTCGTCGTCATACTCTCTTTGGAAACTTTTTCAATAATTCAAGTGTTCAAACTTTTTTGTTTTATTTCTAATTTCTCCCCTTTTCCCCTCTTGAAAGTTTTAAAAATATATGATAGAATTCCCCTGTCAATATACTTGACCATAAACAAACAATATTTCCGGGTGTGGCCCAGTTGGTAGGGCGCCTGGTTTGGGACCAGGATGCCGCGGGTTCGAGTCTCGCCACTCGGACCAAATAAGGACTATAATTTTGATACGATAGGTATCGAGGTTATAGTTCTTATTTTTTTATTCAAAAGCCTAGATTTATAAGGCTTTTTTGTATTGGTTCTATAATAAATGTTGGGGTCAGGTGAAGAACCTGACCCCGAAATAATATAAAAATAGTTGAGCATAGAGAAAAAATCCTTTAGAATGAATGTACCCCTACAACACCAAAAGGAGGATTCCCTATGCTCACTCAAGATAATACCACAAAGCTTCTGAATTTGGAAGATGTAAAAATCACAAATATAGAAAATATTTCGGGGCAATTACATATTTGGCTGGAACTGCCCCGAAAAGAACACGTCTGTCCCTGTTGTGGTGCGAAGACAGACCGTATACATGACTACCGGATGCAGACGATAAAGGATATCCCAATGGGCAGACAATCCTTTCTACATCTACGCAAGCGTCGATATCGCTGCTGCTGTGGCAAGCGATTCTTAGAGAAGAACAACTTTGTTCCCCGATATTATCGAGTAACCAGCCGTCTGGTTGCTACCATTTTCTGTGCCTTCGAGGATACAATATCAGCAAAGAAAATTGCGAGTACCTATAACGTGTCATCCGCAACGGCTATGCGGTACTTCCGCTACTATGGGCATAAGCTGAATGAACTTCCGCCGGTTATTTCCATTGACGAATTCAAGGGCAATTCCGG
>JAZKXS010000165.1:0-5555 GCA_045611745.1 Faecousia sp. | reverse complement strand
CATATATGCGCAGTAGACGCCTGTATCATCCATTTTGTCCAGAGCGCCGGTAAGATTGAAGAAGGCGTGGGTAATAATGGCATTCTGCGCAAAGTTATATGCGCTGTCTGCGGAATAGTGCTGTTCGGGGTCGAGGACGGGTTTGCCATCTACAACGGGGCAGATGCCGAATTCGGTAGTTTCAGAAACTACCTTGTCGTTGCCGAAGTAAGTACCACGCAGGCATAGCTCTACACTATCGTTTTTCTCACCGGCCTTGGTGTTCAGACCTGCTTGGGAGAAAGTCAGGTTGCAGGGGTGGAAGGTGTATGTCTCGCCATTCTTGATTGCCACATAACGCATCAGACTGGTGGAATCCTGAGCGCTCAGATTGAGCGTACCATCGCCGGTCTTTGTAAGCACGCCGGCATTGGTGACACCGTCCTTTGTGTTGTTGCCGGAGTCGATAACGGACAGGGTAACACCCGCGGCTACGTCGACAGTAGCGTTAAAGCCGTTTAAGTCCAAAAGGGTATCTTCTGTGATTTCCAGTGTGCTATCTTTGGTGAGCTTCTGGAATGCCAATGTGTCCTCGGCTTTTGCGTTGGGGACAACGACGAACATCAGCGCCATGACCAGCATCACAGCAAGAAATGCAGCGAACAGATTTCTTTTCATTACATATACCTCCAATATACATCTTTTTGAGCGGAAAAGTCCGGAATCCCTACCGAAAACCAAGGCTTTATAGGATAATTCCGATCTTCTCGAACAATTATTTTCCCTCATATTAAATTATACATTATTTGTCAAGGTTTTTAGGGGAGTTTTAACAAAAAAATTAGAAAAAATTACAATTTGTACAAAATCCCGAAGATGTGCCCGAAATTCCCTGATTGACATAGGAGAGATGCTGTGCTAATATATGAACAGATATTCATATGAATAAATATTCATACAATATAGGGCACCGAACCCTACATAAGTATTTTGTGGAGAATAATACATAGGAGGGGCATATGAAACACGATCACGCACAGCAGTTATATCAGGTGCGGCAGGGGATGCCGTCGGATGATAGCCTTTGCGATTTGGCGGAGCTATTTAAGTCTTTTGGGGACACCACACGGATGAAGATTTTGTATGCGCTTTCCGTGTCGGATATGTGCGTTTGCGCCATTGCGGAGCTGCTTAATATGGAGCAGTCGGCTATTTCCCATCAGCTGGGCAAGCTGCGCCAGGCAAGACTTGTGGATTGCCATAGAGAAGGCCGGACTGTGTATTACACCCTGAATGATGACCACGTTCGGGAATTGGTAGCGGTGGGCTTTGCCCATTTGACGGAGGAGTAAATATGGAACACGAACATTGTAATTGCGACCATCACCACGATTCCTGCGGCTGCGGTCATCATCACCATCACGACGAAGGCGGCTGCGCTTGCTGCGAGGCAAAGCTGAAGGGCGAGCAGCCGGTGGAAAAGGGTATTTTCTATCGCATTGCTACATCCGGCATTTTGTTTTTGGCAGGTTTTTTGCTTAGTGGACTGCCTCGTGCGGTATGCTTTTTGCTGTCCTATGGAGTGATTGCGTGGGATATTTTATGGTCGGCGGTGAAAAACATCTGCCGGGGCAAGGTTTTTGACGAGCAGTTTTTAATGGCGATTGCCAGCATTGGCGCTTTTTGCATCGGGGAGTACCCGGAGGCAGTAGCGGTTATGCTGTTTTATCAAATCGGTGAGACCTTCCAATCCGTTGCCGTAGGCAAAAGCCGGGATTCCATTGCAAAGCTGATGGAATTGCGCCCTGAGGTGGCCACAGTTTTGCGGGGCGGTCGCGCATACACGGTATCCCCGGAGGATGTACGGCTGGGAGAGATCATTATGGTAAAGCCCGGTGAGCGAATTCCTCTGGACGGTATGGTTCTGCGTGGTCAGTCCAATATCGACAATTCCGCATTGACCGGAGAGAGTGTGCCGGTGTTTATAGAGGAGGGAAGGAAGGTCCTCAGCGGCGGCGTAAATCAGACGGGCGTACTATATATTATGGTAGAAAGCTTATACGCCCAGAGTACCGTTGCAAAAATTTTGGAGCTGGTGGAGCACGCTTCCGAAAAAAAGGCCAAAAGCGAGCGGTTTATTACCCGGTTTTCCCGGTGGTATACGCCCTGTGTGGTGATCGGCGCAGCGCTGCTTGCTTTTATACCTCCTATATTTGTTGGGAATTTGGCAGGCTGGGTGCATCGGGCGTTGGTGTTTTTGGTTGTATCCTGCCCCTGCGCGCTGGTGGTATCGGTGCCCCTTTCCTTTATGGGTGGCATCGGTGGTGCAGCAAGGCAAGGAATTCTTATTAAGGGCGCAGATGCGCTGGAAACCCTCTCGAAAGTGGACACGGTGGTATTTGATAAGACCGGAACGCTGACCAAGGGTGTATTTGCGCCGGCTGAAATTTGCCCCGTGGGGATTTCCCGTGAGGAGTTGATTGCCATTGCGGCGGCCTTGGAGAAACACTCCAATCACCCTATTGCCCGGAGCTTGGCATCTTTGGGAGAGAAAACTGCTACGGATATACAGGAAACGGCCGGTGGCGGTGTTTCCGGACGAGTAGATGGAAAACTTTGTTTCGCCGGAAACCGGAGCTTTTTGGAGAAAATGGGTATTTCTGTTCCTAAGGGACGGGGGGTTGGCACGGTCGTGCATATTGCTCGTGAGGGCGTGTATTTGGGACACATTACGCTCCGGGATGAAATCCGATCTGCGGCAAAGACGACGGTTGCAAAGCTTCATAAGAAGGGAATTCGTACGGTGATGCTTACCGGCGACCGACAGGACGTGGCCGATCGGGTAGGGCAGAGCATTGAAATCATGGAGGTTTATGCCCAGCTTCTGCCCCAGGATAAGGTATCGCAATTGGAAAAGCAGATAGCTGCCGGTCGTCGTGTGGCGGTGGTGGGCGACGGCATCAACGATGCGCCCATTCTTGCCCGGGGTGATGTGGGCATTGCTATGGGTGGCATCGGCAGTGATGCGGCCATTGAATCGGCAGACGTGGTACTGATGGATGATAAGCTTCAAAAAGTACCTGCAGCCATCGCCCTTTCTAAAAAAACAATGGCCATTGTAAAAGAAAATATTATCTTTGCTCTGGGCGCAAAAGGTGTTATACTACTATTGGGCGCGCTGGGGATTGCCAATATGTGGATCGCTGTTTTTGGCGATGTGGGTGTAATGTTCCTGGCAACCATCAATGCCCTGAGGAGTTATTTATGGAAGGAATAAGAATCATTGCGCTGGATTTGGACGGAACGCTTTTGGACTCCCAAAAGCATCTTTCCGAGGAAAATCGGCTGGCGCTGGAAAGGGCAGCGGCAAAGGGCATCGAAATTGTACCTACCACAGGACGGATATACGCGATTGTCCCGGAGGTGGTGCGGTCGCTGCCTTTTATCAACTATGCCATTACCGTTAATGGCGCAGAGGTCTACGACGTAAAAAATGACCGGGTTTTGGCGAAAAATGAACTGCCTTGGGAAAAAGCCGTGGAAGTTATGGAATATCTGGACGGCTTTGATGTGGTTTATGACTGCTATCAAAATGGCGCAGGCTATATGACAAAGGCATATCTTGATAAGGTGGGCAACTATTTGACCAGCGCTTATTTTGAAGAAATCTATAAAAAGAGCCGTATACCTGTACCGGAACTGAAAGAATATCTCCGGAAAAAGGGACAAGGAGTGCAGAAGGTGCAGTTTTGCACCAGGGATCAGGCCTTGCGAGCATTTTTACTGGAGGACGTAAAGACTCGGTTTGACGGCATTGCCGTCAGTACGGCACTTCCTTATAACGGCGAGGTCAATGCAGAAAACGGTCACAAGGGCGGTGCGTTGGAAGCTCTTTGCGCCCATTTGGGCTGCACTATGGAAAATGTAATGACCTTTGGCGACGGTCTTAATGATGTTACGATGCTGCAAATGGCAGGTATTTCCGTAGCAATGGAAAATGCCGCCCCGGAAGTCAAGGCGGCGGCGAAATATGTAACAGGAAGTTGCGACGAAAGCGGCGTTGCGCAGGCGATTCGTAGATTTTGCTTATAAGTGAGAAAAGCTCCCCTCGACAGGGGAGCTTTTGTTACATTATTTGAGCAGCATCTCCAAAAGAGCCTGCTTTGTCAGACCCACAATGCAAGAAATGTCGGCTTTTTCTGCGGCTTGAAGGAAGCCTTCCGGGCTGGCGGGATAACCGATAAAGCAACGGGCAAGAGCTTGGGGGTCGCCTACGGAGAAAAAGTCGCCGTACAGCGTGGCTTCTGCGATATGCCCCTTTTTCACAAGGAAACGCAGTTCAATTCGTCCGCAACCTTCAACACGCCCGGAAATAGTCATATCGCAGGCGGGGGATGCGCCCCAATTCCAATCCCAAGTGCCATAGCGTTCTTCTTTTAATGCCGTGATGGCGGCAGTGTCATCATCGGTGAGTGTGTAGTGCTCCATTTGCTCGTTTTCAAAGAGCGCCTGCAAAAGGGCATCCCGGAAGTTTTGGAGGGTAGTGCCTTCAGGCAGCAGTGGCTTTAGGTTGGTGATGCGGCTGCGGACAGAGGCAACACCCTTTGCCTTTATTTTCTCCGGGTCGGGGCGGAGGGCTTTGCCGGCTACTTCTAACTGAGAATCAAAAAGCAGTGTGCCGTGGTGCATGACTCTGCCGTATTTCACATACTGGGCATTGCCGGAAAACTTCATACCATTTACGGTGATGTCGTTTCTGCCGTTGACCTCAGCTTCTGCGCCCAATGTGCGGATCGCCTGCGCAACCGGGTGGCAGAAAAGGGCCAAGTCCGGCTCTTTGCCTGCGGCATCCTGAATAAAGGTAAAGTTCAGGTTACCCAAATCGTGATAGACCGCGCCACCGCCGGATAGACGACGGACCACAAAGATGTCATTTTCCCGAATGAAGGCTTCGTCTACCTCAGAAAAGGTATTCTGATGGCGACCTACTACCACGGTCTTATTGTTTTGCCACAGGATAAAATAGTTGTAATCCCGGGACAGACTCTCAAAAACATATTCTTCCAAAGCTAAGTTGAAAGCAGGGTCGGTAGTATCGACCTGAATATAACGCCACGGCATAGGAATACTCCTTTATATATAATGCAGTATTATAAAGGATAATCAGAAATTATGCAAGGGTATATTGAGAAATGGCGCGGCAGATGGCCTTTACATCGGTGCTGCCGGTGAACTGGAATTTTACCTTGCCGACGCCGGACATATACAGCTCCAGCTCGGAGTCCAAGTCAAGGACGCCGGCAGTTTCCAGAGAGAAGGTGCTGATTTTGCTGTAAGGGATAGAGGTGTAGTCCTGTTTTTTGCCGGTGATGCCTTGGACATTGATGGCGATGATCCGCTTATTTGTGAAAACCACACCGTCCCGGACGCTCTTATAGGCGCCGATTACTGTTTCTCCGTCGATGAGAAAATCGGAAATGATCTTTCCAAATTCGCTGTCGTTTACTTTTTTCAGACGGGCAAAAAAGCCTTGGCTGTTAAAATCGATCATAATAAATAGCTCCTTTTAGAAATGA
>JAZKXS010000164.1:0-24365 GCA_045611745.1 Faecousia sp. | reverse complement strand
AGCCCAATTCTACCTATTTTACATCAGGAGGCATTTATATGAAACGCTATAATGATTGTCCGCAAATTCTACGTGATTTTCTTACATACCATGAAACGATCAAAGGCCAATCCCAGTTAACAATTTCTGAATACTATTTAGATTTGCGTATGTTCCTTCGTTTTATGAAACTTATGCGCAACGATATGCCGATCCATACTCGCCTTGATGATATTGACATACGTGACATAGATATTCAGTTTATTTCTAAAATACGCTCGTCAGATATATTTGATTTCCTTTCTTATCTTGCAAACGATAGAAACCCCAATCCGGATGCTCCTGTTCCTGACTATGGCATTTCTCCTGCATCCCGTGCCCGTAAGCTTTCAGCACTAAAGTCGTTTTATAAATATCTGACCGTACGAACAAAGCAATTAACCGACAATCCGGTTGCTGATCTTGAGTACCCCAAATTGCGTAAAAGCTTGCCTAAATACCTTACTTTTGAACAATCATCCAAGCTATTGCAGGCTGTTTCCGGGCAAAATCAGGAACGTGATTTTGCGATTTTAATGCTGTTTTTGAACTGCGGTATCCGTCGCAGCGAGCTTGTTGGGCTTAATCTCACCGATGTTTATGAGGATCGTATTCGGGTGGTCGGTAAAGGCAACAAAGAACGATTTGTTTATTTTGGTACACCCTGCCGGAAGGCAATCGATACATATTTACCGATTAGACAGAAGATGGTTTTAAGTGATAATCGGGCGCTGTTTGGCTCCAGAAACGGCAATCGCATCAGCACCGATGCTGTACACGCTCTTGTAAAAAAAGCATTCTTGAAGGCTGGATTGGATGCAACTCAATTTTCCGCCCATAAACTACGCCACACTGCGGCTACGATGATGCTTTCCGGCGGCGTTGATGTAAAAACTGTACAAGAGGTTTTGGGACATGAGAATTTAAATACCACGCAAATTTACACGCACATTGAAAACACAGAACTGAAGATCGCTGCTGAGGCAAATCCCATCTCTCGGCTCAATTTTGGCGATAAGGAATGAATATCGGGCACCTGTCGATTCGTGGCAGATGCCCGATTTTTATTAAAAACCCAAGGCCTTTGCCTTTTGACGAGCAAGCTCTAAATAGTGTGTATAACGTGCAGTATCTGTTGCCTGATATTTGTTCCCAACAAATACCCATTCACAGTATTCATAAAACAGGGATAGGCCGAGACTACGTCGGTATGCTTCATATGGCACTCCCCTATTGATCAGGAATTTATCATAATAATAGTCAATAGCAAAAGCCTTGTCTGCCTCCGACATATAGAAAAAAGCGTCTTTTTTGTCTTCTGTGTGGGCGATGAGTCGTGCAATGGGTGCAGGATAAGGCAAAATGCCGCCAACTTCCCAATCGATGAACACGCATCGGTCACTGGAAATGCGCACATTAAAAGGCAGCAGATCGTCGTGGCATAAGGTTGCCGGTATTTCCCTACAATCAGTAAGGTATTCCTTATAGGCAGACTCTAAAATTGGATCACAGAGATAAGGAAACCGATTTTCCCGGCTGCACAATGCGTTGTTTGGCAGCGGAATCCCCCAGTAGTCCTTCTGCATTGCGATCAAGCTATCCAGCACTTTTATCAATTTAGTCCGATCGCAAACCACAAGATCTTCGCCTGCAATATATTCCATTAGAATATAGTCTATACCATCATACTGCGCTGTTGCGCAAAGGGTGGGGGCATATTGGGTCGGTGATGAGAAGTAGGTCTTATAAACCGACAGTTCCTCCCCTTTTGCTTGCTTTAAAACGAAGGATTCTTGCGGAAAATCTACCCTCCAGACATTATAGGAACTGCCATCTTCTAAGCTTTTAAACTGCGAAACGGACAATGGCTCCTCCGTTAATCCCATTTGTTTTAGAATATGGATCATTACAGCACCTTATCTACTGCTTCCCGGATGTTCTTTACTTTAATTACTTTCATGTTTCCGGGTATTGCTAACTTTTCGGATGCAGAATCGGGGATAACACAGGTGGAAAATCCCAATCTTGCAACTTCTGCAAGTCTTTGATTGATATGGGAAACGCTGCGGATCTCCCCTGTTAGACCAACCTCGCCTATGACCGCTATATCGTCAGGCAACGGCTTATCCATATAGGAAGAAGCGATTGCAAGCAGAACAGGCAGGTCTGCGCCTGGTTCGTCGATCTGCAGACCACCGATGACATTTATATAGGCGTCCAAAGTGGATAGCTTCATTCCGGCTTTCTTTTCTGCCACCGCAAGGAGCAACGCTGCGCGGTTAAAATTGAACCCATCAGAGGTTCTGCGTGGGACATTTGCACAGCTTTTGGCAACCAGTGCCTGTACTTCAGCAAGCATCGGACGAGAGCCTTCCATGACACAAGCAACACATGTGCCGGATGCACCGGTAGGTCTTCCTGCAAGGAACATTTGCGAGGGATTTGGAACTTCCACAAGTCCTTTCTCCACCATCTCAAATACTCCGATTTCATTGGTAGAACCGAAGCGATTTTTCGCTGCACGCAAAATGCGGTATGATGTATTGGCATCCCCCTCAAAATACAAAACGGCATCCACCATATGCTCCAGGACTTTCGGGCCGGCAATTGCGCCGTCCTTATTGATATGTCCAACAATAAAAACAGTGATGCCACAGGATTTTGAAAGGTGCATCATAGTCAATGTGCAATCTTTTACCTGGGATACAGAACCGGGAGTAGACTCGTTGTCCTCGTTATAGAGCGTTTGAATAGAGTCAACAATAAGAACATCCGGCTTAATTGTTTCTGCAGTTTCTACGATATCTGAAAGCCGAGTTTCCGCAAGCACATAAAGGCCATCGGACGAAACGTGCAGACGGTCAGCACGCATTTTAAGCTGATGTTCGCTTTCCTCACCGGAAACATACAGTACACGTCTTCCTTCGCAAAGACTATTACATATTTGTAAAAGTAACGTTGACTTGCCAATTCCCGGCGCACCACCTATGAGCACCAGTGAGCCTGCGACAGCGCCTCCGCCTAACACACGGTCAAGTTCACCAAGTCCGGTGGAAAAGCGTGTTCTATCCTCGCTGGTGACCTCACACAGCTGCTTAACATTTCCGCTTCCAGAAGAACTCATTTTTGCTCGCCCAACAGTGGTGGGCTTTTCTATATGCTCTGTCATTGTGTTCCATGCACCGCAAGCAGGACATCTCCCCTGCCATTTTAAGCTTTCGGATCCACATTCCGTACAGAAATAAACTACTTTATTTTTTGCCACCGTACTCACCTCTTTTTCTTTATATTATAACAAAAAGCAAAGTATTTTGTCAATTCTCGTCGCTATGAAGATAGCTGCAGCAAACGCTTGCGAGTACCGCTGACAATTTCTTTTGATATGCAGCATTACGAAGTTTTGCTTCCTCCTGAAAATTGGATAGAAAACCACATTCTACCAACACTGCAGGCGCTGTAACATTCTGAAGCAGATAAATACCATCTGCTTTTTTAGACTTTCGATTGCTGTTTGGATTTAGGTGATTTACAAGTGCGGACTGTAGTCGAATGGCAAGATCTGCACTTTCCGCATTTAACCCGTAAAAGACCTGAGCACCACTGTATTTGCTGTCTGTATAATGATTTTGGTGAATGCTTACCAATATTGCATTTTCAGTTTCGTTGACAATGCGCACCCGTTCTTTAAGGTCGGAGACCTTTTGGGCGGCAATGGTCTCCCCTTTTGTATGGATAGAATAGTCATCATTGCGAATCATAATTGTTTTTACACCCAGAAAATGCATCAGATCATTCAGCCGCAACGCAATCTCCAAATTTATCCCACTTTCAAGCACGCCTGTGCAGGAAGTTGCGCCGCCGTCCTTACCTCCATGACCGGCATCGATGATCATGCATTTTCTGCTCGTTAGCGATGCGTTCTCGGAGAATACCGTAATCGCTCTGCTACTACCAAATCCTGCAATCAGAAAGCAGGAAAGGATCAGCAAATAAACAGGAAATAGTTGCAGCCAATTCTTTGACAGCTTCATAATATCACCTCAAAAAAGGATATTCAAAAACAGTAAATTAATGAACATTTTGCTGCTTTATGCCATATATTGACCATGAACGACAAGTTCAAACTAATTTAGGAGGCATCGATGTGGAAATGAAATCGCGTCGGAAAGGCGGCATGGGTGTTTTGCCTGATATGGCGCCACTTGCAAACCCCTATGTTCCCTTCCAAAAAGAAAACCCACCCACTTATGCGCCAAGAGTAGCCTTTGTCAGAGGCACACTTTATACAGGTTTGGATCTTCCGTATCACGGAATGGTCAACAACCGAGAAAAACCGGTTACACCGCTTACCCAGCTGCAGACACTTGCATTTGTCCTTCAGGAACTGACTCTGTATTTAGATACCCATCGTGAGGATAAGGAAGCATTGGAAGTCTATTGTGAATATCATCGGAGATACGAGGAAGCAAAGAAAGAGTATGAAGCAAAATGCGGCCCATTGACCCATAATTCTGGCTGTTGCAACAAGCAATACCGTTGGCTTGATGATCCATGGCCTTGGGAATATGCAGCAAATCGGGGGGTATAAGTATGTTTATCTATGACAAAAAGCTCCAGTATCCAGTTAAAATCGACAGACCGAACCCCAAGCTTGCCACGATCATTATAAGCCAGTATGGTGGCCCTGATGGGGAGCTCGGCGCTTCTTTGCGGTATCTTTCTCAACGTTACTCCATGCCCTTTGACGAGCTTAAGGGGCTCCTAACGGACATCGGTACGGAGGAACTTGGGCACTTAGAAATGGTAGGCGCACTGGTTCATCAGCTCACCAGAAACCTGAAAGACAGCCAGATCCAGGATTCCGCCTTTGCTCCCTACTTTGTAGATCATACAACCGGTGTCTATCCTCAGGCTGCATCCGGCACACCTTGGTCCGCAGCTACCATTGCGGTAAAGGGAGATCCTATTGCGGATTTAGCTGAAGACATGGGAGCAGAACAAAAGGCAAGAGTAACCTATGACAACATTCTCCGTTTGTCGGACGATCCTGATGTCAATAATGTTATCAAGTTCCTTCGTGAGCGTGAGATCGTTCACTTCCAACGCTTCGGTGAAGCAATGCAGCTACTGCGTGAGAAACTAAACCAAAAGAATGTGTATTATATGAATCCTGCATTGGATTTATAGAAAATCGCAGACCCAAACGGGTCTGCGATACATATTTCCTGGGAAATTAATTTGTGCGGTCAGTTAAGCTTTTGGCAAGGGATAGCATATAGCTGTTGTTCTCGAAGAAATATAGACAATCCATCGCCGCTGCAGTTTGAACCTTGACCATTCTCTCGCAGATCTCTAATCCGTGGAGACTGACGAAAGTGTTTTTGCCGGCATCTGTCCCGACAGACTTTCCCATCTCCTCTTTTGTGCCTATAACATCCAAAATATCATCACGAATCTGGAAAGCGAGACCCAAATGACGGGCAAATTTCTCAGCCCATGTAAGCTGCTCTTCGCTGCCATCGCCGGCGAGTACGCCAAGTGCGCATGCGGCCTTAATCAGTGCGCCGGTCTTTCGCTCCTGAATATTCAGAACTTCCTGTTCCGTACATTCCCGACTTTCGCTTTGGATATCCAGCACCTGGCCGCCCACCATACCCAAAGCGCCTGCATATTGCGCCAATACTTGCACCGCACGGATACGAACTTCAGCGCTAAAGGGTGCAGAAGCGACCATAGAGAAGGCCTCGGTCAGCAGGCCATCTCCGGCGAGCACTGCAATTGCCTCGCCATAAACCTTATGATTGGTAGGCTTGCCACGACGCAGATCGTCATTGTCCATACAGGGTAAATCGTCATGGATTAAGCTGTATGTATGGATCATTTCAAGTGCTGCAGCAAAGGGTGCAGCAGCCTTCCAATCACCACCGCACATTCTGCAGAAATCCAGCACAAATATAGGGCGCAACCGTTTGCCACCGGCAAGAAGGCTATATCTCATAGACTCGATAATTGTCTGTTGAGGAACTTTCGGATAATTTAGGCATTGATTTGCAAGATAATCTTCCATAAATGCGATATATTCTGCAGTGCGATTATTGTTCATCAACAAATACCTCCTCGGTAGGCGTGCCGTCTGCCCCTGGTACGATCTTTTTTACGGCAAGCTCAGCTTCGTCAAGAAGTTTTCCGCAGCTTGCAACCAAAGCTGTGCCCTCTTGAAACAATTTTAATGATTCCTCCAAGGGAGCATCGCCTTTTTCAAGGATGCGAACGATCTGTTCGAGACGATTCATATTCTCTTCAAAGCTTTTCTTAGCCATTATGATTCTCCTTAATTTCTTCTACACAAGCTTCCAATTCACCATCTGAAAGCGTAATTTGGATTTTAGCACCGATATGTGTGTCGTCGACGGATCGCAGCACAGCTCCCTCCTTGCTTTTGGCAATAGAATAACCGCGAGCAAGTACTTTTAGAGGACTAAGTGCATCCAGCTTTCCGGTATAGGAGGAAAACTGGGTTCTGCCTTTATTTATGACCCGTTCCTGAGCAGCAATAAGTCGGTGGAAAATATGGTTCATGTTGTTACGGCGGATAAGGATCGCTGCCTCCGGCCCTTTCAATGCATTGCTGTTTGATAGCATTTGTAAATGCCGCCTGGATGCAGAAATTCTCTTTATAATTTGACTGTTCATTGACGATTGCATACTATCCAATCCTTGCAGTAATGCCTCCTTGTCCGGAACGGCCAATTCTGCACCGTTAGACGGGGTTGCCGCACGCAGGTCAGCTACAAAATCAGAAATGGTTACATCCGGCTCGTGGCCAACTGCGGAAATAACAGGAATTTCTGATTGAAATAACGCCATTGCTACCTGCTCGTCGTTAAACGCCCATAAATCCTCAATTGAGCCACCACCACGTCCAACGATCAGCAGATCACCCAGCTTATAGTAATTGGCGTAACGGATCGCAGAGGCGATCTCCCCAGGTGCTTCCGCACCTTGTACACGAACAGGCAAAAGGCGAACCTTTGTCAATGGATAACGCTTACGAAGCACGCGGAGCATATCATGAACCGCGGCACCGGCTTCACTTGTGATGATACAAATACATTCCGGATATTTTGGAATCGGTTTTTTGTGGGCAGGGTCAAAAATTCCTTTGTCCTGCAGTTTTTTCTTTAGTTGCTCAAATGCAACATACAGGTCCCCTACCCCATCGGGTATCATTCCGTTACAGTAAAGCTGATAGGCGCCATCTCTTGGAAAGACGGTAATACGACCCGTTGCTACTACTTTCATACCGTTGTCAGGACGAAATTTAAGACCGGATGCGCTGCTACGGAACATTACGCATTTTAATGCACCGTTTTCGTCCTTCAATGTGAAATAGTGATGTCCTGATGGGTATACTTTATAGTTGCTGATCTCGCCACGAACCGCAAGATTACTAAGGTTCAGGTCAGCGTCCATGACAGAACGGATATATTCATTTATCTGTCCAACAGACACGACCTGACGGCTCATATTACCCCTCCAAATGACGATATGTCAAAACTGCAATGCCTAATGCATTATCGGTAGAAAAGCGTGGTTCTGCAAAAATGGGATTAAGATTCAAGGTTTCCTGGCGCAGCATGGAATTTGAGGCAACACCGCCGGAAAAGACAATTGGCAGATCCGGATATACCTCTTTTGCTTGCTTTGTCGCTTGTAAAACAGCGGAAATCACGCTTTTAAGGGCATAGCATGCCGTATCCTCAGGGGTACTTCCCTGCTGCATATATTGCTTCACTTTATTCTCTACACCAGATAAAGAAAATTGCATATCCTTACATTTTACACGGAAAAAGTCAGTTTTTTCAGAGTTTTCACTGAGTTTATCCAAACTTTTGCCGGCAGGAAACGGCAGACCAAGCATCTGTCCTGTCCGATCGATCAATTGACCGGCAGAAATGTCGGTTGTGCCACCGATTATCTTGCAGTCAACATTTCTGCCATTAGGTGTTACCAAAAGCAGCTCTGTTGTACCGCCGGACAGATGCCAGGCAAGATGAGGTCTGTCCATTAAATCCATTCGGTCAGCACTCCAAAGGGCGGCGGCAACGTGTCCTTGCTGGTGTGAAAAGGTAAAAATCGGCACACCATAGGCATTAGACAGAAGCTTTGCGTGGGAATAGCCAACCATAAAGCAAGGCATATAACTTCCTTCCAATGCACGAGGGCTTGTGCTTACACCCACTGCTTGAATATTCCTGTCAGAAATAAGTGAAAACAGCCTGTCAGATAAATCCGGCAGGCTTTTGGTGTGGTGAAATACAGCATCACTTTGGCGAAGTCCCAGTTCACCATCCCGTACAGGGAGAAGCTGGGAAACATTTTCACCAAGATCACCGTTAAAATATGCAATTGACGTTGTGTAATTGCTGGTATCAAAACCAATGACACCCATTTTTATACCTCTGCGTTTAATCCTCTGGCAAAAGAACCTAAAATGCCGTTAACAAAGGCACCGGTATCGTCGCCATCGTATTTCTTTGCAATTCGTACAGCCTCGGAAATGGCCACGCCAACGGGCACATCTTCTACGTATATAGCTTCATAAATAGAAAGCTGCATAATGACCCGTGCAAGGCGGGAAATACGAGTTATGTCCCAGCCGATAGAATACTGGGCGATGTAGGCATTGAGCTCCTCAATCTTATCAACGACCCCGGTAACCACACGGTCAAGGTAAGCTTTCTGTGTCTTGGAGGGATAATCCGCATATACTGCGTTGTCTTCAGACAAGCAAGCGTAGTAGTCCTTCTCCAAGCGGACACGGATTACTTCCTCTGCAGGCTCACCGGTGAACTCTTGCCCATAAATCAAATGTACTGCCAGTTCTCTGGCGTCACCTCGTGTCATTGCCTACCTCACAGACGGACAATGCCGCAAACATTTACATTGACACCGTCGAGTGTGACATTTGCCATAGACTCCAGCGCGTTGCGCATAGCTTCCTGAGCAGCTGCAGCAACAGTAACTACATTATGGCCGTATGCAACAATGATATTGCAATCAACAGACAATGTATTGTCATTAATAATAATCTTAACGCCTTTTCCCCAGTTTTTCTTGCCAATCATTTCTGCAATATCTGCACCGGGCTTAGAACTTAAACCAACAACACCCTCAATTTCAGAAATCGCCTGCGCTACAATGGTGGAAAGTACATCTTCAGAAATCATAACTGTGCCGTTATCTTGATTTTGAACGATATATTGCTTGGAATCTGCCATCAAAATCTCCTCCTAAATCTTCTGTGTGTTCAATTTCTGTTATTTTATCACTTCTTTGCGGAAAATACAACTGTTTTCTTTAAAAGAAATATGCCCGCAACACAAATTGTATTGCGGGCTATCTGATTATGGCACTTCCACGACACGAATATCGCTCATTGTGAAATCAGACTGAGACAGGATAATATCGGCAATCACGGCTACATCACTGGCTTGCATACCACCTTCTGGGGTAGCAACGGCAACAGATATCCCTGTTTCGCTGATGTAAGCAACGCAGTCAGCATATCCTTTTGCAATTACTAAGCTTTCGATCTGGGCTTCGCAAAGTGCTGTCTGCACAATTTCCTCAAGTTGCTGACTTGTTTGCGCTGCTTCAATATCGTCACCGTAGGCCATTGCTTCCTGTAAAAGGCTCACTGCACTATCCCGTGCTTGCTGACGAGAAAGCCGAACTGCTGCGAAATAGCTTGCCTGTGTATCTTCCTCTGTTTCCTCTCCCATAACGAAATCAGAATTTGTCAGCTTATCTTTATCCAAAGTATCCGTCAAGTTTGTAACTGTCTGAGCATCTCCAAACAGCCAATTTACATATATACCACCACAAACTGCCAATAATACAGCGCCAGCAATTAGATTTTTCTTCCAAATTTTCATAAAATATCCTCCCTATTTCATTTTTGCAATTGTAATCTTATTTGTGCCAAGGCCGGTAAGGCTGGCAACAGCCTCTGTTATAGCAAGGCGTACATTTGGGTCATCCGCACCTTGGCAGACCACCAGTGCGCCTAAATAACGCGGTGGGATCACCTGTACGACAAGTCCGGTTTCGGCTCTATCTTCATCTGTTACCGTAACGGTATCTTTTTGCCCGGAACTACCCTGATCAGATGCGAATACCGTCTCTTCCCCTGCCGCAACCGTAAGCATAACACGAACATTTCCCGCTCCACGAATCTGGGATAGGATATCTCTCAGCCGTTCTTCCATAGACGGCTCCTGTGTCGCCTGCTTCTCTTGCTGTGTTGTGCTTTTCTGTGTTGTTCCTATCGGTAGCGTCATAAGAACAAGCCCGGCCAAAATAACAATGCACACAAACTTGTATTTTCTAAAGTATCCGCTAAGTCTTTCTATACTGTGTTTTATTTCCACGTTTGTGCCTCCTTCGGTATCCCAATTTGATCTTCGATGTAATTCGTCAGCATCTTTTTCACATATGGAGATACCGCCCCCTTTATCGTTACTGCGTTGGGTGTTTGTATTGTGTCATCAGAAACGTTGACATCAACCTCCACATCCACACCAAAGCTGCTCGCCTTATCTAAGATATATGATTGGGTCTGCTGGATTATGATTTCCTTGCGTTTTTGTTGGGCGAGATTTTGCCCTTCGGAAACCGTATCATTGACTTCGTGCATAATGCCTGCAAAATAATCAGTGTAAATAGAAAAATCAAAATGTTGCAGCGGTGAAATGAAAACAATCGTCATATAGATGCCACATAACATACGGATTAGTTTTGCAGATGCTCCTTTCTTGCCTATCAACGTCTGCACACAGGCGCAAATAATAGATGATGCCACTATGGAAAGGATATAGGACCTTACAGATTGCATTAGGATACTCCTTTCATAAAACAAACAATACTTATTAGTAGCATAACGCAAACTGCCCCTGTCATTGCCAGCAGAAAGCCCATAGACACCGAAAAATCTCGAACAAGCGCAGAGTCGTCCTTGCCACAAATAACGGCGCAGACGCCGCCTGTGGCCTTTAGCAGCAAATACTGCATTCCAATTTGAAGGAAAGGACCGATCCAAACCGACGTGATTGCTAACAGTCCGTATATTCCGACTGCGTTTTTCATAAGACCGGCACTGACAAGAATTGTCTCGGACGCATCGGATATAATGCCGCCTACCATCGGCACTACGCTGGATATGGCAAGCTTTGCGGCCTTAATTGCGGCAGCATCTGTCGTGCCGCTGATCACACCGGTCATGCTGATATAGCCTGTAAAAACGTATAGCAGGATCTTAAGAATCCAGGTCGTGATCCATTTTATAAATGTACGCAATTCTTTGAGGGTTTCGTTGCCAAAGGCGCTGTTTGCAACAGAAATTGCAACATAAATATACACAAGAGGAATGGCAATTGCTGATATAACTGTCGTTAACACGGAATCGAAAATGAGTGTTCCTCCGTAAATCGCAGCTGCACCGGTAGTTCCTCCCTGGGCTGCATGGGCAGCGGCGATAACAGGTAGTAATAGCTTTCCATAATCGCTTAATTGGGTAATGACTTCCCGGCTCAAATGTACGAAAGTATCCGTTTGCTGAAGCATTAACCAGCCAATCATCAATGTGCCAACAAGACGAATCGTTCGTTCCTGCCCTGATGAAAAGCCGTTAACCAGATTCGTTAATAAAGCCACAGCAATTAAGGACAAACAAGTTGTACATGCTGACGCAAAGCTTGGCTGCAGTTTTCCAAGAGCCGTCCTGATAACATACCAAAGTCCTTCTGAAAAGCTATCGTATGCTTTTGGCATTGTATCCTCGCCTATTTCCGGCACTTTAGGTGCTGAAAATTCCATAGCAGATACCGGGAGGACAATAAATGACATCAGGAAAATCAAAATCAATACTTTTCTCATATACCTGTTAATAGTTCCTCGATGAGTGAAAGAATTTGAGCGTAAAGCGGCAAGGCTATCCATAATATCACGGCTGTTGTGAGTATTTGTACGGCCTTTGCGAGAGATGATTGACCGGCATCGTTGCATATAAGGCCCGCAATTTCTCCGGTAATTGCAACACCCACTGCCTTTAAAAGGATATAAAACAAGCCGTTATTCAGGCCGATGAGTTGCTGCAGCTCTCCAAGAAATGTAAATACAGAACTAAGATAGGAAAAGCCTGCAGAGATTACAGTTACACAAATAAGAAGCGCCAACACCAGCGAGATCTCTTTCCCTTTTCCGTACAGGCAAAGGTACAGCACCACACCGATAAGCACACAGGCAATTGCTTTTACAAATATATCCATCAAAAATGAAATAAGGTCTTAACCAAATCAAATAAATCTGCAATTTCCTGCGCTACCATCATAAGTACAACCACAAGACCTGCAAGTGTGGTCATTGTTGCCTGCTCGTCCCGTCCCGATCGGGCAAGAACCTGGTTGAGCACCGATACGATGATACCGATTGCCGCAATTTTGAAAATTAAATCAATATCCATATTAAATCAGTAAAATTGCGAGAGCGATTCCGGCACAAACGCCCAAGGTGCGGTAGCTTCGCAGTCGCTCACGCTGATCCTTGGCAAGTCGCTGCAGGTTCTCTCCGCATGCCTCCTTCACCATTGTAAGTCCAGATATTTGTCCATCTAAGTCAAACTTTCCCAAGCTTCTGCCAAGTAACCGCAGTGCGTTTCCGGTAAGCACCGGCACAGACTCTGTTTTTTCCAGTGCTTGTTTCATACATTCTTCTGCATTTGGAGCGACCTGTCCAACGAGCTCACGATCCAGTGCTGAAAACACCGACCACAATGTTCCGCTTGTATAAACTGAAGCCCGTGAAATCAGCTCTGGCAGCGGTGTTAGTCGGTACTGAAGTTCTGCTGTCATAAAGGTAATAGCTTCATATAATTCACGCAGGTATTTTTCTTCCTTTTTGCTCGCTGAAGCAATCAGAAAGCCAAATCCTCCGCAACCTAAAACGATGAAAATGGCGCCCATCCACTTATAGCTCATATAGGCATCCTTTCTTCTCGCCAAGTCTTGTCCGGCTGCAAAATAATCACCCTTGAAAATATGCGGCTCTCCACCAAGGGCTTATAGACCGGTCTTCTCAAAAAATCCTGCATACCCCCGGCGTGAGCAGTTGCGATCAAATCAACACCACACCACGCAGCGTGCATAAGTCCGTGGCAATCCGTTTCGTCAGTAATTTCATCCACTGCGATCGTTGCCGGAGACATGGTGCGTAGCAGCAACTGGATGCCTTGTCCTTTCGGACAACCTGAAAGAATATCGGTTCTTCTTCCAGGTGGAAAGCATTGCCTTCCTTGAGATGTCGGGAAAATTTCTCCACGTTCATCTACAACTGCAACACTTCCATTCCCCTGCTCTGAACGGTTGCGAATTACATCCCGCAGAAATGTTGTCTTACCACATCCGGGTCTGCCAATAATAAGCAATGAACCTTGATTCCCAATTCGGCTGGCGATACCCGGAAAATCCCTTGCGATCCGTATACATACGGAGGAGATGTTTTTAACGTCTGTAATCTGATTGTCCTTAACTGTTACCTCACCGCAAAGACCAACTCTATGTCCGCCCTGTGCGGTTATGTAGCCGGACGCAGTAGTAGCCGTCCAAGGAGAATATCTGCAAGCGGTATTAACGATATACTGAAGTATATCCTTTGTCACCGTCTCCTGCAGATAAGCATTTCCGTCTTTAATAATAAGCTCTGGCGTCATACCCAAACGGAGGCGCAGCTCCTGCAGTTTATCTTTTCCCTGCTTGTCCACATTCTGACGAATACATTGCGGCAACAGATTTAATAGCGCTTCCCAGGCACATTTCATATGCATCACTCCCAGTTAAGATTATGTGCAGAGGGACAAGATATGCATAAATTAAGCAGCCTACGGAAAAATCCGCAGGCTACATTTATATTTTCCTATCATTGGCACATAATAGAAGATGACAGAAAGGTGGTAACAATGGCAACACTTAAAAAAGGCAAACATAGCTTTGTTCCTGCAAACCCACCGGTTATCACCGCTTGGGCAAATGTAGCAGGAAAAAAAGAAACTGAAGGCCCTTTGGGAAATACCTTTGACGTAAAAAGTAACGATTCCTACTTTGGTCAAAAAACATGGGAGCAGGCTGAAAGACATATGCAGCAGCTCGCCTTGGAAACACTAATGAAAAAAGCCGGTATTAAAAAGGAAGAATTGGAGCTGGTGTTTTCCGGAGATCTGCTCAACCAATGCATCGGTTCATCCTTCACACTCCGAAATACAAACATTCCGCATTTGGGTTTGTACGGAGCTTGCTCTACAATGGCAGAAAGTTTGCTTATGGCTACAATGGCGGTTGGTGGAGGCTTTTTCGATAAAGTTGCAGCAATGACATCGTCCCATTTTGCTTCCTCAGAGCGCCAGTACCGTTTTCCGCTTGGTTATGGCGGTCAACGGATGCCAACTGCCCAATGGACGGTTACAGGCTCAGGAGCTGCTCTCGTCTGCGGCAGCGGCAAAGGCCCCAAAATTACTGCTTGCACAGTTGGAACAGTTACAGACCTTGGAATAAAAGATGCCAATAATATGGGCGCTGCGATGGCACCTGCAGCCCTATCTACTATCCGGGCGCATTTTGAAGATATGCATGTGTCGGCTGATGATTATGACTTAATTGTAACAGGAGATCTTGGACAGGTCGGTAAAGAGGTGCTGCTTTGTCTTGCGCAAAAGGAAGGCCTTCCCCTGGGTGGTAAACTAACAGACTGTGGTTGTCTGGTTTTTGATAACTTAAAACAGGATGTTCATGCAGGTGGCTCCGGTTGTGGTTGCAGCGCAATCACGCTTTGCGGAGAACTCCTCAACAAACTAAAGGCCGGAAAATTCAAGAAAATTCTATTCTGCGGAACGGGTGCGCTGCTCTCCCCTACCTCTACGCAACAAAATCTACCAATCCCCGGCGTATGCCACGCCATATCCATTGTGGGAGGTTAATATGGACTATTTGAAAGCGTTTTTAGTAGGCGGCATCCTTTGCGCAATTGGTCAAATTCTTATTGATAAAACAAAGCTTACGCCTGCTCGTATATTGGTTTCCTATGTTGTAGCCGGCGTATTTCTTAGTGCCATCGGCATATATAAGCATATCGCAGATTTTGCCGGTGCCGGTGGCAGCGTACCTCTTACCGGATTTGGTCACACACTGGCAAAGGGTGTCCGTGAAGCGATTGACAAAGATGGTTTTATCGGCATTTTTACCGGTGGTCTCAAAGCGACGGCTGGTGGCATTACTGCCGCAATTGTTGCCGGTCTTGCTGCAAGCTTACTGTTTAAACCAAAGGATAAATCCTAAAATGATGGGCATAGTAATATCGCGGCTTTGCTGCAGTAAATAACGGAGGATGAATCATATGGAAAACCAGAACAAGAATCAGAACAACCAGAACAACCAGAACAACCAGAACAAGCAGAACAGCCAAAACAACAATCAAAATAATCAGAACAAGAACCAGAACAACCGCTAAAATTATCCGCCGAATGGATTTCCATTCGGCGGATAATTTTAGTTAATCTCAACTTCTTTTCCAATATGCAGAAAGTATAAAAGGGCTTGTTTTATAGGCTTATCAAAAATTTGAGACAATGCATCTGCGTAAGCCTTTACCTGCAAACGATAGCTTTTTGCAGTAGCAACCACAGATTCTTCCGTTACGGAATCTGTCTTAAAATCAATGACTGTTATACCGTCATTTTCTATAATAGCGCAGTCAACTACACCTTGCAGTAACACCTGATCCCCCCTAAGTGATGCATCAAATTCTTCAGCATTTACGAGGATAGAGAACTTAAATTCCCGCAATACATTTTCACTGCTATTAAGACGAATTCCTAATGGCGAACGGAAAAAGCTGCCAACAGCCTCTCGGTCAATCATATCAAGCTCGCTATCTGTCAGCAATCCCTTATCTCTTAAAGTAGATAGCCCGGCGCTGATAGCGTCATCCGATGGGAAACCGTCAATGCGTAAATACTGCAGTGCCTTGTGGGTAGCAGTACCGACAGCAAGAGGATCTGTGCGTTTGCCGATAAACGACGGCTTTTGCCACGTATAGTACTTCTTTTGTACAGGTGAATCCTCATACACTTCGTGGTCCTTCGTTCTTCCTTTTAGCTGGGTTGCAGTTTGTTTGGAAGGAAAGAGCGTTGCAGCCTTATGGGGATACGTATAGCTGAGCGATGCCTGTAGCCTACTTATCGTCTCATCAGGAAGCTGCAAGGATTCCTGTTCGATCTGATAATCCGGAACTGTTGCCTGCACATCTGTTACAACAGCTATCTTCCAGTGATATCCCTCTGTTTTAACCTTTGCAGGACGACCGGCAATGGCAAACAGTTCTCCAGCCTCAATTCTGCGCATTGCGCTTTGCAACACCCATTCACCCATTGAGGACACCTCGCTGGCAATCAGCTCTCTACTGGAAAAATCCATACGCCTTACAAGCTTTACAGCTGCATTTTCCAAGTATTTTGAGGCATATGTCATAATAAGACGATCACGGGCACGTGTCATAGCAACGTACAAAACACGCAGCTCTTCTGATAAGCTGTCAGCAGATTTTTTAAGTGCAATTGCACGTTTGGCGATCGTTGGATAGCGCAGACGTCGTTTCGTATCAACATAGGTAACGCCAAGCCCCAGAGAACGATCACACAAAACTTGATCCTTTAGGTCCTCTCTGTTAAAACCCTTAGACAGCCCGGATAGGAAAACAACGGGATATTCCAAACCTTTGGACTTATGAATGCTAAGAATCGTAACCATGCCACTTACTCGGTTGTTGCTGGCAGATGGTATTCCACGCTCATCCAGAGCGTCAAGATAGGAAATAAAACTACCTATATCACGATGTCCTGCTTGCTCTGCCTGAGATATGATCTTAAGGAAGGTTTCCAGCGCATCTGTATTACCTTGAACTGCAGTAAATATGCGATCCAGCTTCGTTTGTACTATGATCTTCACGACCAATTCTGAAACAGAGCACATTCTTGCTGCATTGCGAAGCTCCACAAGAACGGAATATAGTTGGGCAAATTTGCTTTCCTTCTCCCTTTCTAAGAGCTTAAATATATGACAAGATGTATTTTGCCTTCTTAGCGCTGCCAAATCATCCGCAGTAACCCCAAAAACTCTGCTCAAAAGAACGGCAACAAGTGGAATATCTTGCAGCGGGTTATCGATCACCTGCAGCAGCGAACGTAAGAACTGAATTTCTTCCGATTGCAGTACATTTTGATCGTTTCCGAAGTTGCACCGGACACCAACCTGCTCCAAGGCATAGGCAAATTCACCGCCAACAGAATTCGGAGAGCGAAGCAGAATCACAATATCTTCAGGAACAATAGGCCGAAGCCCGCTTTCACCGCGAACCAGATATCCTTCGTCCAGTAGCTGGCGAATTCTTCTTGCTACAAAGGCCGCTTCCTCAGCGTATGTATCTTGCTTTACGGAAATTCCGTAGAATTCAACCTCTTGGTCCGGCAGTGGAAGCTTTGTTTCATCTCCGTAGAGTTTTTCTTCCTCGCCATAAACCAAACCACCCACCATAGGTGACATACATTCCGAGAAGACATCATTGACAGCGCTGATTACGCCACTTGAGGAACGAAAGTTCTTACTCAGAAGCACCTTTCTTTCCTGACCTATGGCAGCCTCTTCGGCAGGCAAATAGGTATTATACTTTTCAAGGAACAAACCGGGATCTGCAAGGCGGAATTGATAAATGGACTGCTTCACATCGCCAACCATAAAGCAATTTTGCTTCCCGTTGGTGAGTGCAGAGAAAATAGCATCCTGAACAGCATTACTGTCCTGATACTCATCGACCATAACCTCGCGAAAACGTTTGCTCAATTCAATTGCAACAGAGGTGATCCCCGTCCGCTGTTTCCCCAAAAGCAGATCTAAAGTCTTATGCTCCAAATCAGAGAAATCCAAGACGCATCTTTTTTGTTTCCGCAAAGCATAACCTGCAGAAAAACGGCGAACAAGGGTAGTAAGGCCGCTGACAATTGTGGCGCAACTACCTAATTCCGCAATAATTTGCGCATTTTCATAGGAAAAAACAGCCTGCTTTTTAAGCAGTGCCTCTTTGCACGCATCTCTGACAGCTTTAATTTGTTCTTTAAGCTCCGGGTCTGCAGTTTTGCTGAAAGTCATTGTGCCGAACTGAAGAATAAGATTATCATGGATTCCCTGCCACGTCTGGCAACTGAGTAATGCTTCTAATTGCGCAACTGTTGCATCTAACAACGCTGCTGCTTTTTCCATACCTTCTGCGGACCTGGCAGCTTCTGCGCATTGACGCATTGCCGGTATGTGCAGCTCAAGGCATGTATGAAGGTCGTCTATCAAATAGCGACCCCAAATCGTTTGCGAAGCATCCTGGATATCTTTGATCGCGCTCTCAGTTGCGCACTTGTTCAGCCAACCGTCTGGGTCCAGATGGCATTGTGCGCTTCGATAAATCTGGACTATGACCTCAGGTAATTTCTTGTCATTGCGGCCAAAGCCTTGGGTATCCACTACACAGCGCAAAACAGCATCGTCCTGGATTTTGACATAAATCTCCTCCAACAGCTGATCAAGCACAAGATTCTGTAATTGGAGACATTCGTCTTCTTCCGCAACACGGAAATCACCGGGAATGTCTAAACGATAAGCATTTTCTCGTAGTACTTCTGCGCAAAAGCCGTGAACAGTGGAAATCTTGGCAAGATATATTCTTTGAAGTTGGTTGCGCAAATGACGATTTGTGCTATCCACCGAAAGAACTTCATTTATCTTTTTCGCAATTTTCTCCCGCAATTCAGCAGCTGCCGCTTTTGTGTAGGTAATGATTAAGAAATCATCAATATTGGCAGGAGATACCGGATCGAGAATATAACGCATAAGTCGCTCAACAAGCACCATCGTCTTGCCGGAACCGGCCGCAGCGGACACCAACAGTTTACCGCCTTGGTCAGTTACCGCCTGCAATTGTTGATGGGTCAAATTAGCCATTTACGTTCACCTTCCTCCGGATACGCTCCCAAAATTCCTCCGGCTTCATCGCCGCATAATCACGTCTGCCCTCAACATATTCCCAATGGCAAACTTGCCCATAGGGGCAATAAGCGCAAGCGTTATGACTGTTTCCTCTTGTATAGGGATTGGCAGCAATGTTTCCTGATGTGATGTCATCAACGATTTCCTTTAGTAGCATCATCACATATTTTTCAAGCACGCCGAACTCATCTCTTGTAGCAACGGCTCCGGAAACAGAACCGTCCTTCTTAACCGTAAAATCAAGGCGTTTGGGAGATCCCTCGGGCTGCATTGCTTGCATAACTGCTTCGTCAAGAAGGATCAGTCCTCTTCTTTTCCATTCACGGATTCTTACGGCATCTGTCTCTGCATCAGAAAGCGCACCGTCAGCGGATACAAGTGGCGCTCTTGCAGGAAAATACTGAACACCTGCAGGATATGCGCTTTCTCCAAAAATCTCTGTTCCGCCTTTGGCAAGGGCAAAAAGGTACAAAAGCATTTGCAGTCCGATTCCATTGTAGATATCGCAGTAATCAAAATCTTTTTTGCCTGTCTTATAATCCACAACACGGAAATACTTTTGCTCGCCTGTTTTCCAGATATCAACCCTGTCTACAAAGCCACGCAGCCGTGCTTGCATATCATTGCCGCTAATGGCAATGGGCGGCATTTTGCCATCATCGCCAAAGTACAACTCAAAATCTGCAGGTTCAAATGCGCAGATGCGCAGTTCTTCCCAAAGCTCTCGCACGACCATCTCAAGTTCTTGCATATTGCGATCTAAAAGATAGCTATTGCGCTGGGAGTCGATTTGTGCAAAATGAGAGCTAATATATTCTTCAGAGTGCTTATGGGCAATTGCTAAAGTTTCCTCCAATGAACACTGGTGGAAGCCACCACGCTCCATAACCTCACGTGCTGTTTCTTCCAAAACAGCATGGACATATGTACCGTACTCAGCAGGATCCACTTCTGCAGGCTTCCGTTCTCTTACGCGCAAACCATATTGCAGGAAATAGCGAAGACGACATTCTGCGCATTTGTCTACCTGAGATGCAGACAAATTTAATGAATTTCCATATAGACCGACAATATTTTCTTTCGTAACTGTACCAAAAGAATAGTCAATCCGTTCTGTCAGGCTGTTATATTCCTCGGACAGTCCAAGATCCTTTGCTGTGTCTGCATCCTGCATCTTCGCCAAAAGCGCCGCAGTCTCAAGCTTATCTCCGGTAACATATACACGACCGCTGTCGAAGGAAATCTCACCACCGGCAAGGGCAGCAAGCCGCCTGTACACAAAGGACCCAGTTGCAGATGAAACAGAAACTGCAACGGACTGCCTTGCTCCACAAAAAACGCCGTAGATCTCAGACAATTCTGCCTGCAAACCCTCCATAGAACCACCGGTCAATGGAACACCCATCTGGCGCAGCGTGTTACGCTCCCAATCACTCAGTACGCCGGCAGAACCGCTGTATCCGGGCATATCTCCTTCTGACATTCCAAGAACGATCAGATGCTTTACTTGATTGCAGCGCATCGCGCTGACCTGACCTACTGTAACAGCATCTAAAACCGGCGGAATGGTGCCAACATCATATTGGCTGAGAAGTAACCGCAAAAGACGCAAAAATCCGTTACATTCCCAAGATGTTTCGCCTAAAACATCATGCATTTGCTCCAGTGCTGCAACTAAGATCGACCACAACTGATCAATAATCTGCGCATTTCGGTTGTCACCAACGCTGTCATAGGACTTTGACAATGCCTTAAGCTTTTGGTCAAAAGATATGTCCTCCAAGAAAGCATACAGGCTTCCCACTTGCTGCGAGAGCTTATCTGCATTTTTAAGTCCTGCTTGCACGCGCACGAGAGGGTCTATCACCTTTTGACGCAGCTTTTCTAATTCAGAAAGCGCAGCGGCGGTTTTGTCTGTAAATTCTGCGCCCAAACCAGAAGGATGGTTTTGCCATTCTTCGCACCATGCTTTTCCGGAAATGTTCCATAAAAGAACATAGTTCTCCAACATGTCACAGTCAGAAAGAGAAACCGGCGATGCTGCGCTGCGCAAATAACGAATAACATCTCTTTGCTCAAACCCGCCAAGTGCTGCCTCTAATGCATACAAAATCGTTTGCATAATGGGATGGTCTGCAACACATTCTTTTCCGGAAACATAATAAGATATATTACACCGGGGAAAAACGCTACTCATTGGGATTTTATAATTGGCCAAATTACTGCAAACAATACCGATATCCCGGAATCTGGCGCCACTATAAATAAGCTCTGAAATTCGGTCAGCAGCAAACTCGGCCTCCTTATAGGGAGAATCTGCTCGCACCGCAACAATGTGCGTATTTGCTGACTCAGAAATTGTGCCTTGATATAATTTCTCATGAACTGAGCTGACTGGGGTTTCATAAGGTGCAACCTTAACGATTTCTACGTCAATTCCATGCCTTCTTGCAATATTGATCAGGGATTTTGCAGTATCTCCTGCCTTTTGAAAGGCCATATGCTCAGAACCGGGCACATCGCAATTTAAGCTTACAACTACCTTGGGAGACACGCAAATTAGGTGCTCCAAAATCGCCATATGCTGACGGGTAAAATCCGGAAATCCATCTATGTAGAAGATATGCTCCTCACCAAACCGACAGTTTTCCAGCTGTTCCAGCAGCCAAGTCATTTGATCTCTGGGATCACGCTTTCCGAGAGAAGTAATGGCATCATATGTCTCATATAGCAGCGCTAATTCCTCTAATTTCTGCGCAAAACCACCCTCAGTTTCAGACGCAGCCAAGCGAAGGTCGGCAGGTGTAATACAACAACGCTTAAATTCATCCACTGCATCTACAAGATCGGTCAAAAACTCCGGCTTTGTTTCCATAGAAGCATAAGCCTTGAGACTTCCCCGAAGTTGTTTTGCAACGGCAGCCATTGCAACAACACGGCCGCCGTTATCCAGACATTCCTCAGGTATAATGCCGGCATACTCTGCAACCCGTTTTGTAAGCCGAGAAAAAGAAAGCACTTCAGCAAACCTGCTTGTAGTAGCCCCAGCAGCTTGGCATAAACGGCGTTCTGCATCGTGACTGATAAGCTCTGGCACCATCCATATTCTGTTGCCAAGCTCAGCCTTAATGTCCTGCGCCAGAGCTTTAAGAACTTCATCACGATTTGCAACCCAATCCGTTCCGATATGAAGCTGAAGCATACGAGCACCTCACTTTCGTTTCTTGCTCATATTATACCACAATCCAGCAAATATGGTAGTATTAATTTATTATTTAGAAAACAAATTCTCCAATTTTCCCAACAGATCCAGAAAATAAAAGCGAAACACGAATCCATTCTTTTGTTTTATGCTGTTTGTCAGTTGATCGGAAAACCCAGCGCCTGCAGCTACATCCTCAATCGTCTCCCCTGCTGCAGGTACGCATAACGACGGAAATGCAACACACCACCAGTTCTTCCCTGCCCCTTCTCCCAACTCGATACGAAGTGCAGAATAAACACCGGCAGGAAGGGCAAAAGTATCATAATACCGCGTGTCGAAGCTTTCATCTGTAAGAGAAATACGAACCGTCATATTTGTGCCTTCTTTATGAAGCAAAGTAAGCACAGTATTTTCAATTTCTGCTGTATGTTGGAGAATATGTTTTTTGGCATCTTCTGCTGACGTAGCATCTGCAAGTAATGGCATTAAGTAATCCATTACGGCATCTCGAACACGCAATTTTTGCGCCTGATCCTCAGCACTGTCAGAGTTTGCAACGATGTGCAATCGAACGATAGACTCCTGTAGCTGCGCTTTTTCGGCGCTACATTCTATAACAAACAAAACTGCAGCACAAAGAACCGTAAAGCAAATGAAAACGAACAATTTTCTCATAAAAAAACACCGTCCATACTGAAATAACTCCAGTATGGACGGAATTTAGAAATTTTATACAGGTTTTGTAATATAAATGTTGGGATAATTCTCCCGGAGCATATTGCAGATGACTGCTGCGTGTTCAAAGCTCTCAACAATTGCAAAAACAGCAGAGCCGGAACCGGACATTTGATATCCCACCGCACCATAGCTATTGAATATTGACTTAATATAATTTAATTCCAAATGCTCCTCAGTAACAATGGGATCGAAAACATTACACAGATTCTGTGCAATCTTTCCTAAATCACCTGCTATCAGTGCGCTTTCCATTGCCTGCTGATCCGGACGATTGGCAATCGTCTTTTCATCCAGCTTTCTATACAGTTCCGGCGTGGAAGAAGAAAAATCGGGTTTGCAGATCACAATGCAGCAATCATCCGGCATATCCGGAAGCTTTCTCAGGCGTTCACCTCTGCCTTCGGCCATAACTGTGCCGCAGATGGTGCAAAAAGGAACATCACTGCCTACCTGTGCCCCAAGCTCGGCAAGAGCAAGAACCGAAAACGGATAGTCATAGTGGCGATTGAGCGCCCGGAGAACTGCTGCTGCATCAGCGCTGCCACCACCTAAGCCTGCCTCAGAGGGAATACGCTTGACAATTCTAATTTCCAAGCCTTCCGGGTCTTTTCCTGCTGCGTCAAAAAAGACCTTAGCAGCCTTCCATGCTAAATTTCGCTCGTCCGTAGGTATATTTTCCTTATCACAAACCAAACGCCAAGGTTTTTCTGTGCCAATATCGATTTCAATATCATCACGAAGCGAGACGGTCTGCATGATGCTTTTTATGTCGTGGTAACCATCTGGACGCTTATCTAAAACGTCAAGGGTCAAATTAATTTTTGCAAATGCACATTCCTGTAAGGTTGTCATAAGTTGCCTCCGTCTGTTTTTTTGCCATTATAGCAGAAACAAACTGAATTTTCAACGCATATTCTTATAATTCTCTGACATACTAAGCATATCCAATACAGGAATGGAGGTAATTACCTTGGACACACTTGCACTTATTCTTTCGATCATTGGTTCTGCGAACTGGGGGCTCGTCGGTCTGTTTCAATTTGACCTTGTAGCGTGGCTCTTTGGTGGTCAGGATGCACTTATTTCCCGGATCATTTATACAATTATTGGCCTTGCCGGAATTTGGTGCATCACAACACTGTTCCGTAGAAATTTCTTTCGAGACAACGATTAAAAAAGAGGCAGTACCTGTGTACTGCCTCTTAAATTTATTTAGTTTGCAGGAGCATTTACACGAATAATACATTCGTATTTTGTGCCCTCGT
>JAZKXS010000163.1:0-9491 GCA_045611745.1 Faecousia sp. | reverse complement strand
CGCCTGAAGGAAGCCCTTTTGCTGCTGCAGGAGCAGGCGCAGGAAAAGCAAGTCATTCTCTTTACCTGCCAAGGCAGAGAACAGTTGATAATTGAGAATTGAGAATTTACAAAAACCACCTTTGTCCGGTAGACAAAGGTGGTTCTTTTTTTGAATGGTTTATTGGATTTTGGCAGACAAGGCGTCGTAAAGAGCCTTGGTTTCCTCTGGGGTTTTCAGGACGATTACAAGGACATCTTCTCCCTTATGCAGGACAACGCCGCCACCGCCACCAGTATAGGCGTATAAGGTATAGCGGCCGAATTCCTGGTTGCGGAAGGTGCCGGTGCTGAGTGTTGGCGAGCCGAAGCCCATTTCCCGTTGACCGATGTAAAATTCCTCCCGGTATTCCACGGAGTCGATGTTTTCGTATAAAATGGTAAGGGTCTCGGAGAAGCTGGCGCTGACCGTAAAGCTTTCTGCTCCAATTTCCACATTTACATCGCCAACAAACATCAAAACTGCCACGAAAACAAGGACAATGGGCAGCACGATCATGGTGATCCACTTGGCTGCTTTATCGGACTTTTTGTTAAATACCGGCTCATATTCGATGCCAGCGGCTTTGTGCTTTTTGTATAGCTGATAGGAATAAATGGCGGGTATAAGGGCGCTCATGGCGATCACTGCGACCAGCACACCGATGGAAATTTCAATAGGGAAAAAGGCGGAAACGATCATAATTGCGCCGCCGACGACCCAAAGGCGACCGCCCAAGCGGTGGGTTTTCTGCCAGTTTTCATCGTTGCCAATGGTCCAGGGGAGCTTGATGCCCATAGTACGGTTTCTCGTGGTCTTGGGCAGGTAGTTGCCCATAACCAGGAACAGCAGACCAATAACGGCCGGCAAAATCACAAAGAAATTCAGTTCCATTTCCAGAGAAATGCTATACATCATTCCACTAACTACGCAGGAAAAGACCGGCATCAGCCAAAAGATGATCGCTACGATCTTCTTATTATGCTGGGTGTTTTTCTTATCCAGCGTCATACCCAAAATGCACAGCCAGTGCAATGCTAAGAAAATAAGGGGCAAACCAAAGACCATAAAGGCTTTGGGCGCTGTGCCGTCGGCAACACCGTCGCCGCCCCAATGGCTGAGCATGGTATCGGGCAGCTTATTCCAGAAAATAATGCCGAATAAAACAGGCAAAAGGGCTGCCACAGATGTAATCACTGCAATTTTCTTATTGTTTTTAAGCATTCTTTTCCTCTCCTTTCAAATCACGAACCCAGAGCATTATTTCTTCCAAAACGGAAGCGTTGAGCTCATAGTAAATAAATTTCCCCTCTCGGGTATCCCGGACAAGGTCTGCATCCTTCAGCACCGACAAGTGCCGGGATATGGACGCATCGGTTACATCGAAATGCTCCGATATCTCCCCTGCTGACAGCCTGCCGCCTTTTAAGAGATGAAGTATCTCCCGACGGATAGGGTCAGACAGCGCCTTTAGTGTATGCTGCAATCCCACAGTTGTTTCCTCCTTTAATTAACATTTAACTTAATTGTTAATTGTATTATAAAGGATAGACCCTCCTGTTGTCAAGAGGGTCTTTTAGAAAATTTTAGTTTTTCAAACTTTGCAGGGGCGCAGGGATACGGCCGCCACGGGCGATAAAATCTGCGGCAGATTCCCCGTGTACCGGCATTACCGGCGCTGTGCCAAGGAGGCCGCCCATTTCCACCCGATCACCAACGTTCTTGCCGGGAGCAGGAATGATACGCACGGCGGTGGTCTTACTGTTGACCATACCGATGGCCGCTTCGTCGGCAATAATGGCGGAAATCGTCTCTGCGCTGGTATCTCCGGGAACGGCGATCATATCCAGACCCACAGAGCAAACGCAGGTCATGGCCTCCAGCTTGGAAAGGGTCAGTATCCCCTTCTCTGCCGCAGCGATCATGCCCTCGTCCTCGGACACGGGAATAAATGCGCCGCTAAGGCCGCCCACGTGATTCGATGCCATGACACCACCCTTTTTCACCGCATCGTTCAGTAGCGCCAGAGCAGCGGTCGTACCGTGGGTACCGCAGACCTCTAAGCCCATTTCTTCCAAGATACGGGCAACGCTGTCCCCAACAGCCGGGGTGGGCGCAAGGCTCAAATCAACGATGCCGAATGGTACGCCCAAGCGATTAGAGGCTTCCACGCCCACGATCTGACCCATACGGGTAATGCGGAAGGCGGTTTTCTTAATGGTTTCCGCCACCACGTCAAAGGGCTGACCCTTGACGTTTTGCAGAGCGTGGTACACAACGCCCGGGCCGGAAACGCCCACGTTTAGCACCGTCTCCGGCTCGCCTACACCGTGGAATGCGCCTGCCATAAAGGGGTTATCCTCCACCGCATTGGCAAAGACCACTAATTTTGCGCAACCCAGACCGTCATTTTCCTTGGTAAGCGCAGCGGTTTTCTTAATGACCTGACCCATTTTGGCAACGGCATCCATATTGATGCCGGCTTTGGTTGAGCCTACGTTGACGCTGGCGCAGACACGGTTGGTTCTCGCCAAAGCTTCGGGGATAGAGTCCATTAAAATAAGGTCGCCTTTGGTTGCGCCCTTTTGCACCAGCGCAGAAAAGCCGCCAATGAAATTGACGCCGCAAGTGTCTGCCGCCCGATCCATAGCCAGAGCGAGGGGCACATAGGAGTCTGCATTGCAGCTATTGCCTACGATGGCCATAGGGGTTACGGAGATGCGCTTATTGACGATGGGAATACCGAACTCCCATTCGATCTCCTCGCCTACTTTTACAAGATTCTCCGCCCGACGGACGATTTTCTCATAAATCCGATCGGCGCAGACATTTACATCCTCGTGGGCGCAATCCAAAAGAGAAATGCCCATGGTGATGGTACGAATGTCCAGGTGGCGCTTATCGATCATATCCTGGGTGGCTAAAATATCTTTCAGTGTCAGCATAGTCTACCTCATACACGGTGCATTGCCTTGAAGATATCTGCTCTCTGCAGGCGAATGGAAAGGTTCATTTCCTTGCCCTTTTCCTCGGTGACCTTGGCAAGCTCTGCCAGGGACGCGGTGGCGTTTTGGGTATCTACCACCATCATCATGGTAAAATAGCCCTGCATAACGGTCTGGCTGATGTCCAAAACGTTGACGCCATAGGCTGCCAAATGGGTGCAGACCTCTGCAATAATGCCCACTCTGTCCTCACCGACTACTGTTACAACTGCTTTCATAATTTCACCTCAAAGATCATAGTCTGCGCAGACACGGCTATCGAGCAAATGGAAGAAATGATCTTTCGCCTCCAAATGCAGAGGGTGGGAGGCATAGTCTGTCAGCGCCTGGCGGCTTTCAAACTCGGAGTAGAGGGCATAGTCCATACCGTTAAAAGCGCCCCGGATCTCCATATGGGTAAGGCCGGGGATCTTGCCAACCAGCGGCTCTAAGCAGGATGCGATGAGTTTTACGGCATCGTCTTTGTCGACGCCTTCTTTGAAGGTATAAAGTACGATATGTTTGACCATAAGTATCTCCTTTTGGAAAAGGGGCGTCATTACGACGCCCCTTTTAATTATTCGGCTTCTTCAGCAGCTACTTCTTCAGCTGCTTCTTCTGCGGGCTCTTCTGCAGTCAGCAGAGCACGGATGGACAGGGAGATGCGCTTGTTCTCAGCGTCTACATCCGTGATCTTGACCTGAACCTCCTGACCCTCAGTCAGAGCGTCCTCGGGCTTGCCGATACGCTTGTCCGCGATCTGGGAGATATGGATCAGGCCGTCAACACCGGGAATGATCTGAGCAAATGCGCCAAAGGGCATCAGCTTGACGATCTTTGCGTCAACCACATCACCCACAGCGTAATTGGTCATAAACTGATTCCAGGGATTCATATCAGCGGTCTTGTAGCCCAGGGAGATCTTGCGCTTCTCGGGGTCGAAGGAGATTACATAAACCTCGATCTCGTCGCCAATGTTCAGAACCTCTGCGGGGTTCTTGATGCGGTTCCAGCTCAGCTCGGAAACGTGAACCATACCGTCAACGCCACCGATGTCTACGAATGCGCCGTAGGAAGTCATGGACTTAACGGTGCCGGTGTACTTTGCGCCGACCTCGATCTCGTTCCACAGCTTCTCCTGGTTTGCCTTGCGGCTCTCGGAGTTAACAGCGCGGATAGAGCCGATCACACGGCGGCGAGCACGGTTGACCTCGGTGATCTTCAGCTGGGTGGTAGTGCCAACGAGAGCAGCCATATCGCCGCCCTTAGCAACACCGGACTGGGAAGCAGGAACGAATACACGGATGCCCTTAACGGTAACAACCAGGCCGCCCTTATTCTCCTCGGTGATGGTGCCTTCCATAGTGGTCTTTTCTTCGCAGGCTGCTGCCATATCGTCCCAGAACTTGATGCCGTCCAGCTTCTTCTTACTAAGCTGGCAGGTACCCTCCTGGTCGTTTACACGGACAACGAATACTTCGATCTCGTCGCCTACCTTGAGGATATCCTCGGGTTTGACAGAAGGATCTGCGCTGACTTCATCATACGGAATGTAGCCGGCATGCTTGGTGCCCAGATCGATCTGAACTTCCGTTGTGCCAATACCGGTAACGATGCCAACAACCTTGTCTCCTGTATTTAAAGTCTTGATGGACTGCTCCAGAAGCTCTGCAAAGCTCTCCTCCTGTACAGTCTCAACATTCATAATTTCGCTCATAGTCTTATTGACCTCCTTTATAATCCACGCCGGGGTCGATGCGCCGGCAGTGATTCCAACTTTGGTTGCACCGCTGAAAAATTCCGGGTCAAGCTCGCTGGCATTGTCCACCAGTATGACCCTGTCGCAGTGCTCACGGCAGATCATAGCAAGACGGGCGGTATTGGAGCTTTTGGTATCGCCGGCAACTACCATTGCCTGACAAATTTTACTCAGTTCCGCCGCTTCTGACTGCCGGGATTCAGTGGCTTTACATATTGTATCATAAATTCTCAAATTAGCAAACAATTTTTTTGCGATTTTAGAGCAAATTTTCCACAAACTTTCGGTGGATGTCGTCTGGGAAACAAGGCATATTGGCAGATTTTCTCTATCGGGCAGATTTTTTGCCCAATTTTCAAAATCCTCCGGGGTCTCAAAGACCTGACAGCTTTCGCACCAGCCGGCAATGCCCTGCACCTCCGGGTGGGTGGGTGTGCCGATGATAACGGGAAGTCTGCCCTCTGCCTCGGCATTTTGGACGATGGTATGGATCCGCTTTACAAAGGGGCAGGTAGCGTCAATGATTTTAGCGCCGGTTTGGGTCAGACGGTTATATACCCCATTGGAAACGCCGTGGGAACGGATGATCACCGTCTCCCCTGCCATTGCCTCCTCCGGTGTCTCAATGACACGGACACCCATTTGGGCAAAGCGCTCCACTGCGTGGCGATTATGAATGATCGGGCCCAGCGTTGCCACCTTTTCTCCGGCCGCTACCGCCTGCTCCACCAGCTCCACCGCACGGCTCACGCCAAAGCAAAAGCCGGCTGTTTTGGCAAGATGTACGCTCATAAACCGATCTTCTCCCTAATGATGCGCTTCATTTCCGTGATGACACCGTCGATATCTAAGTTAGAGGTATCCAGCAAAATGGCGTCGTGGGCCTGCTTCAAGGGAGCGATGGGACGGTTTGCGTCCTGGTAGTCTCTTTGCTGAATGTCCTTCAGGGTTTGGGCAAAATCTGCCTTTTGACCCTTTGCAAGCAATTCGTCCGTCCGACGCTGGGCGCGCACCTCGGCAGAGGCGGTCAGGAAGATCTTGACGGTCGCCTTGGGAAGTACCACGGTGCCGATGTCCCGGCCGTCCATAATGACGTTGTGCTGCTTTGCTAAGTTTCTTTGCATATCCAGCAGCATATCCCGAACCACCTTATGGGCGGAGACTAAGGACGCCTTCTGAGAAATGTCCTGGGTGCGAATTTCGTCGGTAACGTCCATACCGTTCATGATCATATGCTGCTTTCCGTTTTCGTCGTACTCGATGTTTACGGTCAGCTCGTCAATATAGCGCTCCACACCATCGACATCCTTAGGGCTAATGCCCAGCAGATCCAAGAAATAGGCAACGGTGCGGTAAATGGCGCCGGTATCTACATAGTGGTACCCAAGCTCCTTTGCCAGCGCCTTGGCGATGGTGCTTTTGCCTGCGCCGGCAGGGCCGTCAATGGCAATGCTGTATTTCTTTTCCATAGGTTTATCCTTTCCGGAGTTTTGCAAGGGCTGCCGCTTCTGCCTGCAAAACCTCCTGGGGAGTCATTTTCAGTTTTCTGCCCGTATCCTCCGGGGACAGGGGCGCGCCGCCGGCAAGACCGAATCGCAAGGTCAAAAGCTGGGCTTCCTGCTCGGTCAGTTCGGACAGCAGCTCCGCGATCCGCTGGCGGCTTTGGAAGTAGGCCGTATCCTCCACGGCAAGCTGATCTTCCGGGTCTTCCGGCTTTTCTTCCCGCTGCTGCTCTACCTTGGATTTGCCCTTTGCGGCCTGGAGCATTGCGCCAAAGGCCGTTGCCTCCTGAACCGTTACGTGGAGCGCATCGGCAATTTCCTCGGTGGTGGGGTTTCTGCCAAGGTCTGCAAGGAGCTTCTGGTCCACATCCACATAATCTTCCATACCCTGCCGCATTTTGCCGCCGATGCCGCCTTGGCGGGCACAGCGGGTAAGCTCTTTTGCCATATAAAAATCGATCCAAGAGCTGCAGTGGGCTTCAAAATCGCCGCCACTGTAGCTAAGTATGCCTTTCCAAAGGCCAAGGCTTCCCTCTTGGATCAAATCCAAAAGCAGCACGCCTTTTCCTGCCAACGCAGTTGCTTTTTGCACCACCAAAGACAGCATCCCGTTTACAAGCTGCTCCGCCACCTGCTCTTTGCCGGCAGCGTACTTTTCTGCCAAAAGCTGCATATCCCCTGCTGTGGGGATCCCTGCCAATTCCTCCAAATACAGGCGCAGAGGGTCTGTATCGGAAAGGTCAGTTAAAAGGGCATTTTTGTCAGACAGTTCTTTTTCATAGCGCAGGCGCACTGCGGTTTCCGGGGAGACGGGAATGCTACAAAGGCCGGAAATGTCCAGTCCGATTCCCTTTTCCTCCAGCAGCTGAAGCCCATCTTCCAGGAAATCCTCCTCGGTCAGCGCAAGAAAATGCAGGGCATCTATTTTATCTCCCGGAGCATAGCGCTCCAGTTCTTCCTCCCAAGAGGAAAACGAGATATCTAAATTCATATGAGAAAATCCTCCAATCCAAGGTCTGCGCTCATTTTACTAAGCTTTTGAATGGCCAACTGCTCAATTTGCCGCACCCGTTCCTTGGAAATACCTAACATTTTGCGAATGTCCTCCAAAGAATGGCACACACCGTCATCCATACCGAACCGCAATCTCAGAACCTGCCGTTGTCTTTCGTCCAATTTCTCCAGCAAATTTTCTAAGGTTTCCTTCAGCTCCTGGCGCACCAGATTTTCAAAGGGCTGGGGGGTTTTGGTGTCCTCCAAAATTGCAGATAAAGTGCTGTCCTCCTCTGCGCCCACAGGGGCGTCCAGTGAGCAAACCTCCGGCACATAGCCAAGAAGCTGCTGCACCCTTTGGGTCGTCATTTCGCAGGCTTCTGCCAATTCCTCCACGGTGGGCGTTCTTTCCAGCTGCTTTGTCATTTCTCCACGGACGGATAAAAGCTTTTTCACCTTCTGCGCCGTATGCTCCGGCACACGGATCAGCCCTGTGTGGTAGGCAATATAACGCAGTATCCGCTGGCGGATCCATTTGGTGGCGTAGGTGGAGAACCGAAAATCCAAGGTATAATCAAAATTCTTTGCCGCAATCAAAAGGCCGATACTGCCCTCCTGAATCAGGTCAAGCACCGGTACGCCCCGGTCGGCATATTCCTTGGCCACGGAAACCACAAGGCCTAAATTGGCAATGACCATTTTGCGCACGGCTTCCTCGTTGCCTGCCTTACATTCCATTGCCAACGCCCGTTCCTCCTCCGGTGTTAACCGGGGGTAGCTGCGGATCTCCTGTAAGTACCGCCCCACATCGTCGGTTTGGGGATTGCTTTTTTCTAAAAGACCTTGGGTCATCCTTTGGTTCCTTTGCTTTCTTTCATTTTATCCCGCAAGGCAAGAAGGTCTGCATCGGTGCTGACCGAGGATACCTGCTTTTCCTGCAAAATAATTTTAACGCAATCTAAAAATGCGTCCTCACTGCCCGGCTCTGCGTGGCGCTGCATAATGCCGGTGATATGGGACATTTCGTCGGCAGAAAGGTCTGCAAGCACCCCTAACGACACATCTAAGCCCTGGGTATAACGGCTTTTTAGCTGGTCATAGACACTGCCCAACAGCGGCACAGAAAAGTCCTGCCCGGAAAGCTGGGGCGCTAACGCCAGCAAACTCGGCTGGCGCAGGGCTTTACCGATAATGGCTTCCTCTGCCATAGCCGATTTCATATTTTGGTAGCGGACAGATCGCAATTTCGGCTGCAGTGCCTGGGCAGGGGCAAGGTCTATCTTTTCCTGCTGCTTTTTCTCCCGGGCGAGACGGCGCTTAAAGGCCTTGCCGATTTCCAGCTTCATAGCTTCCGGGGTGATGCCGGCTTTTTCCGCCACACGGGTGCCGTAGACCTCCCGTTTCACAGAACTGTCCAAAGTGCAGATCAGTTCTGCCGCCTCCTGCACATAGCGGATCTTCTGGTCGTCGTCCTTTAAATTATATTTGGAAGCGATGGCTGCAAGCTGATAGTCCACCCGGTTAGAGGACTCCTCCAGCAAAAGCTTAAAGGCATCGGGGCCGTACTTGTGCAAAAATTCGTCCGGGTCTTTTGCGTCACGCATTTTCAGCACCTTGACCCGAATTCCCACCTTTTCCAGCATGGGAATGGCCCGTTTTGCCGCTCTTTGACCTGCCTCGTCACCGTCGTAGGTCAGTACGACCTCCTCGGTGTAGCGGCTCAGCAGCGCTGCGTGTTCCTCTGTCAACGATGTGCCCAGGGAGGCAACGGCGCAGTCAAAGCCGTACTGGTGGAGCGTAACCACGTCAATATTTCCCTCCACCAAAATGAGGTAGCCGTGCTTACTCTTTTTGGCAAGGTTTAGGCCAAATAGGTTTTTCCGTTTGTTAAAGATAATGGTTTCGGAGGTATTTAAGTATTTGGGTGTACCGTCGTCCAGCACACGGCCGCCAAAGCCGATGACATTTCCCCGGACATCGATAATGGGGAACATGACCCGGTTGCGGAAGCGGTCGTAAATTCTGCCGTTTTTCTCGCCTACCAGGTCGGCGTCCTTCAGCTCCTGGTCGGTATAACCCTTTTTGCGCATAGCGTCCACAAGGGCGTTCCAGGAATCGGGGGCATAGCCAACGCCAAATTGGGTGAGAATCCCCTTGCTAAGTCCTCTCTTTTGGACGTACTGCAGTCCTTTCTCCCCCACGGGGGCGTAAAGCTGGCTGTGGAAAAATCGGGCA